>JBGSQR010000510.1:0-4369 GCA_041737975.1 Geobacterales bacterium
GCCGGATCGGCACCAGCTCGGCCTTGGCTACAGTGATCGAAAGCGACGGTTCCTCTCCTCGCAAAACCGGCGCTAAGATGCTTGTCAGAGGTGATGGCTCCATCATGGGTACTGTGGGTGGCGGGCTGGTAGAACATGATGTGATTGCAGCGGCTCTGATTGCGATACGGGATGGCAAGCCGCAGATAGCATCATTCGAACTTACGGAACAGTACGGCCATGTCTGCGGAGGCTCCATGTGTTTATACGTTGAACCGAACAGTATTGAGTACAGGCTGGTGATCATTGGCGCAGGTCATATCGGAACATCTCTCGCCGCCATAGCCAGGTTTGCCGGTTTTCATGTTACGGTAATAGACGAACGGAAGGAGTACGCAACTCCAGAGCTGTTGTCCGAAGCGAACGAGATCATTATCGCCCCTTCATCTGAGGCGTTAAGCAAAATTTACGTAAATAACGCCACGTCAATAGTGATTGCGACACCAGGTTTCGAAAAGGATTTCGATGCCGTGCGGGCTGCTCTGAAGACCCCTGCCTCATACATCGGGGTGATAGGCAGCAATCGAAAGAAAAAAGTTCTGACGGATACTCTTGCACAGGAAGGCTTTGGGGCGGACCAAATAGCTAGAGTAATTATCCCTGTCGGGCTTGCCATTAAGGCTGAAACACCTCAGGAAATTGCGGTCAGTATTATTGCCCAGTTGATCGGGCAGAGGAGAGGAAATGGAGCCCAGGGTATCGGTAATAATGCTTGCGGCGGGCGCATCACGACGAATGGGAACCTGCAAGCAATTGCTTCAACTGGGTGATAGGCCGGTAATCCTTCATTGCATGGAGACGATCATGGCGTCGGGAGTTAATGAAGTGATCGTTGTAACTGGAGCCAACGGTGATGCCGTTGCGGCTGCGATCGAACATCTTGCCGTGAGGGTTGTTCGCAACCCGTCCATTGATGGGGATATGGCAGGTTCGGTCAGGATCGGGTTGACCGCTGTCAGTAGTGAAAGCAGCGGCGTGATGATCTGCCTGGCTGACCAGCCACTGATCGAAAGGCGGACTTACCAGCAACTTCTGCGCCTTCACGACGAATGCCCTGGGGAGATACTCATCCCGGTATTTGAGGGGAAAAAAGGACATCCGACCATTTTCCCTCGCTTGCTTTTACAGCCGTTTTCGCAAGACATGACGCTACGCGACGTAGTGCAGGGCAATCCGCAGAATGTGCGATTGACTGAAGTTGCTGACCCGGGCGTGGTGCTGGATATGGATACCCCCTCGGATTATCAGGCCCTGCGGGAACTCTTTTCCGATTTAGGCACTTGATCCAAATGTTGATGTTAGGTGTCAAAGCAGTAATCCCGGAGGAGCAGGATGAGCCATCAGTCAGATAACGAACTGTTCAAAAAGCTTACCAAAATTTTTCATGAAGTTTCTCTGGGTAATTTTGAAAATGCAGAAACCATTTTCAAACTGACCAACGAAACCGAATATCCGCCTGAAATAGCAGAAATGGCCGAATCACTCGGGATGATGATCGTCAGGATCGATGTCAAACAGCAGCAGCTTGAAAGCCTGATAACCAAGCTGAATCAACGGCAGATTGAGCTTGAACAGTTGGCCTCAGATCTGAAAGATGCCAATGCTGGAATCCTTGAAGTACTGGGCAGCGCTATTGCAAAGCGGGACAGTGATACCAACGCGCATAACTACCGCGTAACAATCATTGCCATTCATCTAGGAAAAACTCTGCGCCTTGATAATGTAGTTCTTCAAAGTCTGGTGAAAGGCTCGTTTCTGCACGATTTGGGGAAGATTGCCATAAGTGATACCATTTTGCTGAAACCTGGCAAGCTTACCGATGATGAATTTGCGGTAATGCAAAGTCATGTAATTCACGGCAGCGATATTATCCGGTCTTATCAGTGGCTTGAGGATGCATACGACGTTGTTCACCATCATCATGAAAAGTTTAATGGGCGGGGATACCCGGATCAGCTTGTCGGCACCGATATTCCGCTTACTGCCAGAATTTTTGCAATTGCTGATGTGTTCGATGCATTGGTCTCTGTACGCCCGTATAAAACCGCATTCTCTTTTGATGAGGCGATGCTCCAGATGTCAGCTGGTCGTGGTAGTCATTTTGACCCAGATGTTTTTGATGTTTTTTCCAAAATTGCGGCGGACCTGTATAGCGACATCTACGTTCGTAATGAACATGAACTGGTAGAACTGCTGCGAGAACTTATGAGTGACAGTTTTCATAATTATGGTTGTTTGGATACCCATATGTTAAGGAGGAACCATGAATAGATTCATTATTGCAATATCCATGTTGGCCGCCAGCTTAGTTTTAAGTGCTTGTTCATCCAATTCGACTTTTCTGATCTCTGGGGACAACGACACAGGACAGGTTAAAAATATTGTTTTCCTGCTGAGTGACGGTACAGCCAACGAGGCCTGGCCACTTGCGCGCTGGGTAAAAGGTGGGCGACTTGCCTCTGATGATATCCTGAGCGGAGCAGTCAGGACCTATGGAGCAGATTCAATTATTACTGACTCGGCGCCAGGTTCCACCTCTTATGCTACTGGTCAGAAAGGTACTGACAAAGGAATTTCCGTTTATCCCTGGCGAGTGACCATTACAGGTGTTGATTTTGATCCGGCCATGAAATACGTGCCGCTTGCCACGGTTCTGGAGGGGGCAAGGCTCTCTGGCAGGGCTACTGGAATAATAGCAACTTCAAATGCACAGCATGCTACTCCGGCCGATTTTACTGCCCACACCCATGATCGCAGTAAATATACTGAAATAGGAGAGCAACAGGTTTACCAGAATATGGATGTTGTCCTTTCCGCGGGTGAAAAGTATCTGCTCCCGAAAGGTGTCGGAAATGGTGTCCGCACTGATAATGAAAACCTTGTTGAGGTTATTAAGGCCAAGGGATATGAATATGTGAAAACAAGAGAACAGATGTTGTCAGCAAAAGGGCCGAAGGTATTCGGGCTGTTTGCCGATGATGCCATGGCCTATGATATCGATCGCTCTACTTTTGCGCCGCATGAACCGTCACTGGCAGAAATGACTGCCAAGGCCCTGGTTGTTTTGTCCAATAGTACAAAAGGGCGGGATAAAGGCTTTTTCCTTTTTGTTGAAGGGTCCAAGGTTGACTGGGCTGCCCACGCCAATGATCCGGCCGGAGTGGTTAGTGATCTGCTGGCCTACGATAAGGCAGTCAAGGCCGCTCTTGATTTTGCCAAATCCGATGGCAATACACTGGTAATCAGCGTGGCTGACCATACCACCGGTGGCCTGTCCATTGGTGTACGTTCCGACCCCAATTATTCCACCACCGATGATGATTATGTGGTCGGCCCAATGCGTAAGGTGAAACTTACCGGAGAAGGGTTGGGTAAAATTATTGGAAAAGATACTTCCGAAGCCAATATCAAGGCCGCCTTTGCTGATAAGTGGGGCATCACGGATTTAAACGCTGAGGAAATTGCGTTGATACAGAAACCGCCCAGAGGGCTGGCTATGCAAAATGTACTTGTTCCTATACTGTCAAAGCGGGCCCGGCTAGGATGGACGACCGGCGGACATACGGGCGGTGACCCATATTTGTTTTCCTATGGTCCCGGGCGAATCGGCGGTCTGTGGGAAAATAACGATATTGGAAAGCATATGGCTACCAAGCTCGGTTTTACTTTCCCGGAAATTAATAAACGTCTGTTTGTTGAGGCCGCGACCGCATTCATGGCAGAAGGAATGACAGCGGTAATTGACAGGACTGACAAGGCTAACCCGGTACTGTTGGTCAGTAAAGGTGAGTCAAAGGCCAGGTTGCCCATGGCCAAGAATCTGGTGCTGGTGAACGGTAAGACAATTGAACTGGAAGGCATTGTTGTGCTGGCTGAAAAGCTGGACATGGTGTTTCTGCCCCGCCAGGCAATTGATGTTGTAAAGGCGGAATTTAAATAGGAAGTCGAAGTTAGGAGAGATTTTTATGGATACTTTCATGCGTGCGGCCATTGAGGAAGCAGAAAAAGGATTGTCTGAAGGTGGTATCCCCATCGGTTCGGTCATTGTTCATAATGGGAAAATAATCGGTCGGGGACATAACCGGCGGGTGCAGCAGGGGAGTGCAATTCTGCATGGTGAGATGGATGCGCTTGAAAATGCGGGCCGTCAGCCAGCCCAGGTCTATCGTGAATCCGTACTATATACGACACTGTCCCCATGCCCAATGTGCAGTGGTGCGATTGTGCTGTATGGCATACCAAAGGTGGTTATTGGAGAAAATAGTACTTTCATGGGTGAAGAACAGTGGCTTGAGTCACGTGGTGTAAGTATTGATGTATTGCATGATGA
>JBGSQR010000532.1:0-3905 GCA_041737975.1 Geobacterales bacterium
GCTCTTTCTTGATTACCCTGACTCCGCGTTCTTTAGCCAGTACCAGTATATTTTCAAGCCGATGGTCTGTTGCAGTTGACTGCACATAGAGTTCAAAAACCCCGCGTGAACCTCGCAAAGCCTCTCTGACCGGGTTTACACCAAAAAGCAGTTCGTCTTTCATAGGCACCCCGCAACAATTTCATCAACAATAATATTGGCAGCTATAACAGGATCAACTGCTTTTGAAATCGGCCTGCCTATTACAAGAAAATCTGCACCAGCCTTAACCGCTTCGGAAGGAGTCATAATTCTTTTCTGATCATCAGCAGCAGCAAAAGTCGGTCGAACCCCTGGGGTAACAATTAAAAAATCAGGACCACAGACCTTCCTGATCATTTCTATCTCCAGAGGTGATGAAACAACACCATCCATACCCGCTTCCTGAGCAAGCTTTGCCAGGCGAACAACCATTTGATCAACCGGCAGATCAATTCCAACCTGTTTCAAGGTTTCAGCTGTTGAGGATGTAAGAATTGTAATGGCAAGCATTTGGGGGCGTTCTTTACCAAATTCCTTATGAACAGCATTAGCCGCGGTACTCATCATTTCTGCACCGCCCAAAGCGTGCATATCAATAAACCGGGCTCCCAATCGGCCAGCTTCAATAGAAGCTTTTGCAACTGTATTTGGAATATCATGATATTTTAGGTCCAGAAAAAGCTGACCTCCATGACGCTTTACAACCTTGACCGACTCAGGTCCGCATGAGGTGAACAGCTCTTTACCTATTTTAAACATGCCAACATTACCTGCCAGAAGACGGCTCCACTGTTCAATTTCTGCTAGTGTGTTTACATCAAGAGCGAAGATTATTTTTTTTAGTGCTTCTTCACGCGTCATATTGTACCCCATTACCGATGGTTCTATCTTTCCCAAATTTCCTTCTTATCTTTACCCAGATAAGCTCTTCTTACCTCGGCATTTTCCATCAGCTCGTCTGCCGGTCCTTCCAGAATAACCCTGCCGGTTTCAAGAACATAGCCCCGGTCAGCAAGTTTAAGTGCCGCCTTGGCATTTTGCTCTACCAGCAGGATTGTTGTCCCCATTTCGGAACGTAATTTTTCAAGAACTTTGAATATTTCCTGAACAACAAGAGGTGCAAGACCCATTGATGGTTCATCAAGCAGAAGTATTCTTGGTTTTGCCATTAAAGCCCTGCCGATGGCAAGCATCTGCTGCTCGCCGCCAGACATGGTACCTGAAAGCTGTTTACGTCGCTCTTTTAATCTCGGGAATAACTGGTAGACCTCATCCATATCTTTGTGGATAATTGATTTGCTTTCTTTTGCCCGGTAACGCAGGTAGGCACCCAGTTCAAGATTGTCTTCTACAGAAAGAGGTTTGAACACCTGTCTGCCTTCGGGAGACTGGGAAATGCCAAGCTGTACAATACGCTCCGGATTAAGAGAGCCAATCGGTTCCTTTCGGAACAGGAGCTCGCCATCAGAGGCTGGTGTGATGCCGGAAATGGTGTTCAGTATGGTAGTCTTACCGGCACCATTGGCCCCTATCAGTGTCACTATTTCACCTTCAGAAAGATGTAGTGATACATTTTTCAGGGCATGAACCTTGCCATAGAAGGTATTAATATTTTTTAGTCTAAGCATAGGGTGATTTTTAAAGTTCCATGTAAATGTTAGTAATCAATTATAACGGATATGTGAATAACAGAAAGTAAATTCAGCAATTTTCAATTGTCTTCGCCCAGATAAGCAGAAATGACAGCCGGATTTTCCTGGATTTCTCGTGCGGTTCCTTCAGCAAGTTTCCGGCCCAGGTTTAAAACTATGATCCGATCACAGATATCCATCACCAGTTCCATATCATGCTCAACCAGTACAACAGTAACTCCTAAATCTCTAATTTTTCTGATCAGTGACGCCAGACCGAGCGTCTCCTGGTTATTCAATCCAGCTGCCGGCTCATCCATCAGCATAATGGTCGGTTCAACCGCCAATGCCCTCGCAATTTCAAGAAGACGACCTTTGCCGAATGGAAGATTGCCGGCAATAATATCCGACAGGTCGGAAATACCGACAAAATCAAGCCACTTCTCTGCGCCGGCGCGAATCTGTCTCTCCTCCCTGACCACCCAAGGCATCCGCAGTGAACAGGCCAGCAAACCGCTTGTACTTCTTGTATGAAGGCCAACCATTACATTTTCCAGCACGGTCATATTGGCGAATAATTCAATATTCTGGAATGTCCTTACCATCCCGAGCCGAGTTAACTGCTCTGGGGCCAAGCCGGACACATCATTACCATTAAAAATAATCCGACCAGATGTCTGTGAATAAATACCGGTGACGATATTGAATAGTGTTGTCTTGCCGGCACCGTTAGGTCCTATTACTCCGGTAATATCTCCCTGTCTGATGGAAAAAGAGACATCATCAAGGGCTCTAACCCCTCCAAATACCTGAGTAATACATTCAAGCTCAAGCATTTGTTATGTCTCCCTTGTTAGAGCCGATAATTTTTCTGACTAGGTCAGGAATACCACGTACAAGACCTCCCGGCATAAACATGACCATGACAACCAGCAGCAAGCCATAGATGACAATGTCATAATCGTGTGCAGCACGCAAAAATTCAGGCAGAAGAGTTAATAGTGCGGCACCCAGGAAGGGGCCGTATGCACTGGCCAATCCGCCGATAACCACCATGGTCAATAGTTCAACAGAGAAATTGAAACCAAAAGAAGCTGGCGAAATAAATGTCATGGTATGAGCATACAGGCTGCCTGCCAGAGAACTTATCACGGCTGACATGGCAAAGATCTGTACCTTGATGATTCGCGAGTTGACTCCGGCAACACGAGCGGCCACCTCCGAATCATGCACAGCGCGCAACGCCCTACCAATCCTCGAGTTGGCCAGATTTACAGATATAAGCAATATAATTAATGTAAAAGACCAGATCAGGTAGTAGTTTTTCATATCCGAATCAAAAACAAAATTGCCTATTGCAAGATTTGGAATGCCGGAGAGGCCGGATGGACCACCAGTGAAATCCACAGTTTCATTAAATACAATATAGATAATTATACCAAGACCAAGAGTTGCCATTGCCAGATAATGGCCTTTCAGCTTGAGAATAGGTAATCCAACCAAAAATGCCATACTCCCGACCACAAAGGCTGCAAAAGGCATGGCCATCCAGGGATTAAAGCCGTAACTGGCAGTTAAAATTCCGGAGATATACGCCCCCATACCGAAAAAACCTGCGTGACCGAGAGATATCTGGCCAGCGTACCCGAGTAGAAGATTTAACGCTATTGCCAGCATAGTATGGATACCGACAAAGACCATTACATTCATCATATAACCGTCACCTATTAAAAACGGTGTCAGCAATACAAGAACAGTAAATAACAGAAATTTGTATAGTTCTCGTTTCAAAACATTACACTCGCTCGGAATCTGCTTTGCCAAATAGTCCCTGCGGACGGATAAAAAGAATCAGCAATAAAATGATAAATGCAATAGCATCTTTGTAACCGGAAGAAATCAACCCTGCTCCAAGGGATTCAAGTATGCCCAGAATCAACCCACCAGCAACAGTCGTTATACCACTGCTCATGCCACCAATGATTGCTGCGCAAAAGCCTTTTAGACCTAGCATTACACCAACATCATAAGCCGTCATGGTCAACGGAGCAACAATGATTCCAGCAACAGCGCCCATGGCTGAACTAATGATAAATGAAAACAGAACCATTCGCCTAACATCAATACCAACAAGACTAGCAGCTCGTCTGTTATAAGAACAGGCTCTCATGGCTTTGCCACTGATGGTGTGATAAAAAAAGAATTTATTAAGTGCAATAATTACAGTAGTTATGCAAATAATCCAGATATGCT
>JBGSQR010000550.1:0-7787 GCA_041737975.1 Geobacterales bacterium
CGCATGGCATGGTCTACAGCCTGATAAACAGATTCCGGTTTGGGAAATGATGTTGCAGCATTATCTAGATATACGGACATGGTTTTAGCGCTTTCAAGGTAACAGGGAAGGTTTTTGCATCAGCCAGGGTGAAATCATAACCCTTCCTGATTGCAAATTTTTAACGGTATCAGCTATCTTTTTAGATATGGCGGATTCTTCTGTACTGTCCCACCAGTTTTGTACTGCGACAATATTATCTTTTGAAGCATTTATCAGGTTATAACCGCCATTTTGAATAAAAGAATTTCCAAAAATCAGACTGCGGCTGTCATTAACCTTAATTCCATCACACAGGTTCGCAGAAAAAAGAGAATTACTGACCTTAATGCGTGCTCCAGTTAGCTCTAATCCCAATTCACGGTTATTTATAAAGCGTGACCAGAAAACCTGACCTTCTCCACCAGTAAATGAAGCACCAATTGTGTTTCCGGAAAATTCGCATGATCTTATTCTGATCCTGCATTCATCGGTAACAACCCCCTGAAGCTTACTTCCACTGACAATAATTGATGTTGCAGCAATGGTTGAAGTTCTGGCAACAATACCTTTATTGTTATTACTGATTGTGCCATCACGTAAATCAACTTCGCTATTGTGAGCTTCCAGCGCCGTATCCAAACCGTTCATATTAATGTTGAGCAGATTTATAACGCTATCGTGCAAAATGATTCCTGTGCCGGATGTCCTGATATTGGCTCCGTTAACAGTTAGATGAGAATAGTGCGCCTCAATGGCTGTATCAGCACCCTCAATCCTGAAGTGGTCCATCTGATTACGTTTTTCAGTAGCAATAAACAGTAGGCCACCCCAATCACCTTTGGCTGCTTCAGTGTTTGCAGAGGTAAAAACCACGGGTTTGTCCGACGTTCCACTACACTGCAATCTGCCCATAATAACCATACGCGGCGACTGACGTAAAATTGCTGACTTGTAAAAACGGATAACTGTTCCAGGTTCAATACGAACAGTTGCCTGGGGAGAAATCACCAGCGCCCCTCTGATTACCACAGTTCCTCGCCAGGTCACATCTTCGGTTAATGTGGCATTTTCATAGCTGACATCACCCTGTCTGACAACCATCCGCAACTTACCTGCTGATAGTGAATCAGCAACTGAAGCATCAGCTGAATGCGCAAAACCATAAGTAATCAGCACTAATAAGCAAATAAGCATTGTTGACAGGTATGTTTTTGTACTGAATAAGGTTCTCAAATATACACATCCTTAAAATAATACAGTCGCTAAATCTCCATATAGATCCTGTGAGGCAATTCAACAATTAGCACACTTGATCAGGCCTGTAAATTCATTGTTGCTCTGCCGATATCTGCTTTCAAGGGTATGTGATAATGATGTTTTCAAATGCTTTCAACTGCTTACATTTTTAATAAATATCTTATTGACACAACATACATGTTGTGGTTAATTCTTTGCCTCAACACTAAATATAGTATCTATTTGTTAGTTTCAGACAATAAAATCCAATATATCGATTTAACTACATATTCTTGTCAAGGGGACGAAAAAATGAAAAATGATGAGGCAAAAGGATCTATTCCGGGTATCTCCAAAAATGCACTGACAGTTCTGGAAAAACGCTATCTTAGACGTGACAGCAATGGCAAATCGCTTGAAACCCCCGCCGACATGTTCCGTCGTGTTGCCGACACAATAGCTGCTGCTGACAAAAAGTTTGATAAAAAAGCAGACTTCAAAGGCCTGTCCGACACATTCTATCAGATGATGACCAACTTTGAATTTCTCCCAAACTCTCCTACCCTCATGAATGCGGGTCGCGAGCTCGGTCAGCTATCGGCATGTTTTGTTCTGCCGGTGGGAGATTCCATGGAGGAGATCTTTGACGCCGTTAAATTTACCGCTCTGATTCACAAATCCGGTGGCGGTACCGGTTTTTCTTTTTCGCGTCTTCGCCCTGCCAATGACATGGTCAGCTCCACCACAGGTATTTCCAGCGGGCCACTCTCATTTATGCGAGTATTTGACATCGCCACAGAAACCATCAAACAGGGCGGTACCCGCCGTGGGGCAAACATGGGTATTCTGCGGATTGATCACCCGAATATTATGGATTTCATCATGTGCAAGGCAGATCAGAAGCAGCTGAATAACTTTAACATCTCAGTCGGCCTGACCGAGAAGTTCATGCAGGCGGTTGAGCGTGATGATGAGTATCAACTCGTCAATCCTCGTGACAAAAAACCGGCCGGAACCCTGAATGCCCGCAAGGTATTTCAACGCATTGTCAAGCAGGCCTGGGAAAATGGCGAACCTGGAATCATCTTCCTTGACCGCCTGAATCGCGACAACCCTACCCCTCTGGTCGGTGAAATTGAATCCACAAACCCTTGCGGAGAGCAACCTCTGCTCCCTTATGAATCATGTAACCTCGGCTCAATAAATCTGGGCAAGTTTGTCAATGACGGCAACATCGAATGGAATAAACTGAGGCAGGTTATTCAAAATTCAGTTCACTTTCTCGATAACGTAATTGAGGTAAACAACTATCCACTGCAGCAGATACACGACATGACCCATTCAAATCGTAAAATCGGTCTGGGCGTCATGGGCTGGGCCGACATGCTGATCATGCTTGGTATCCCTTACAGTTCTGCTGAAGCTGTCAAGCTTGGCAAAAAAATCATGAAGTTCATTAACGATGAGGGACATCTGGCTTCACAGGAACTGGGCAAGCAGCGTGGCTCATTCCCTAACTTCAAGGGTTCTATTTTTGATAAAAAGAACGCGCCTCCCATGAGAAATGCTACGGTCAGCACGATTGCCCCTACCGGCACCATTTCAATTATTGCCAACGCATCTTCCGGCGTAGAGCCGCTGTTTGCAGTTTCTTACATCAGAACAGTCATGGACAATAATGTTCTGGTTGAGGTAAACCCATTCTTCGAACAGATTGCCAAGGAACGCGGCTTCTATTCTGAAGAGTTGATGAAGAAAATTGCTGAGCACGGAACTGTTCACGGCATAAATGAAGTGCCGGCTGATATCCAGGACATCTTCGTTACAGCACACGACATCACACCCAATGACCATATTCAGATGCAGTCAGCATTCCAGCTTTACACCGACAATGCAGTCTCTAAGACGGTCAACTTCCCGAATACAGCAACCATTGAAGACGTTGAAAATGCTTACATGCTGGCCTACCAGACCGGTTGCAAAGGCGTTACAATCTACCGTGACGGCTCACGTGATATGCAGGTACTCTCCACCACCGGCAGTAGCAAGGAAGAAGCTGTTGTCATCATGGAACCGGCACATACGGACGAAGATAAGAAAGCCACCAAGCGTGATCGTCCAAAAGCATTGCGCGGCTGGACCTATCAGATGCAAACCGGTTGCGGTCCGCTCTATATCACTGTAAACGAAGACAAGAATGGACTGTTCGAACTGTTTACAACCATGGGTAAAGCCGGTGGTTGTGCGGCATCCCAGAGTGAGGCTATCGGCCGTATGGTTTCCCTGGCCTGGCGTAGCGGTGTTCAGGCACGTCAGGTTGTTAAACAGCTTCTGGGTATTTCCTGCCATTGTCCATCCGGGTTCGGTGACAATCGCGTAACCTCCTGTGCTGATGCAGTAGCCAAGGCAATTCAGGCACACATGCTTGCCGGCGGTTATGATACCTGCACTGAAGTTGCCCGCCAGGAAAGAGGCGCCTGTCCTGAATGCGGCGGCATTGTAGAGCATGAGGGCGGTTGTTCAGTTTGCCACGTATGTGGTTACTCTGAATGTGCCTAGAACTATAACGTAGCCTCGAATATTCACCCCCCAAGCCCCTTCCGGTCTGACCGGAAGGGGCTTTTTATTTCCTTTTGCCGTGATACTAAAAGATTGTCATAGAGGAAACGACCTGTGTCAGTTAAAGCTGTTGCAACTAAAGACCAGAATCAGGCGAATGAAAGACAATCTCATCGTGAGCAGTTGATTGAATCAAACCGTCAGGAATATGGCAGATTATACGATCTGCTGACTTTTGGCTCAGCTGAACTACTTTTAGCTGCAACAGCAGAACGGGATAAATTATTACAATGGCTGGAACAGCATGCCTGTGTCGGATATTGCGGCACCAAAGTAAACTGCAATGGCTTGTCTCCAGGGTGTCAACGATGCGGAGATGGTGTCTGGTCCTGTCTTTTTATAAATGGACGCTGCAATGGACAATGTTTCTACTGTCCCACAGCACAGGATGAAGATGGACCGCCGGTCACAAACGGCCTGGTTTTTAATAAACCTGAAGATTTTGCAGCCTATGTTTCCGCACTCAACTTTTCCGGAGTCAGTATTAGCGGCGGAGAGCCCTTATTGACCCCGGACCTGACAATTTCCTACCTGCAAGCGGTCAGAAAACGTTGTGGAGACAGCATTCATCTCTGGATGTACACAAACGGCACCATGCTTACAGCTGATCTCTGTAACAGGTTACGAGATGCCGGATTAAATGAAATCCGATTTGACCTGGGCGCTGTACGCTACAACCTAAAAAAACTGCGGCTGGCGGTGGGTGTTATTCCAACAGTAACAGTCGAAATCCCGGCCGTACCTGAGGATGAAGCGCTATTACACATCAAACTGGTTGAAATGGCAGAATCCGGTGTAAATCATCTCAATCTGCACCAAATGAGACTTACCAATCATAACTTTGGACCACTGTTGGAGAGAAACTACACATTTCTGCACGGCGAAAAGGTTACTGTACTGGAATCCGAATTATCTGCACTGAGAACTGTTAAATTTGGTCTGGAGCAAGAAATCAATTTACCTGTCAACTACTGTTCTTTTGCCTATAAACGTCGTTTTCAACATGCTGCTGCCCGCAGACGTTCAGCAATTGCTGTTTGCAGAGCAGATGAGTTTATTACGGAATCCGGATATCTTAGAACTTTAACAGAAAACAGTGTCAGCTACAGCGAAGCAGTTTTACTGCAAAAGCCGGGTTATCGTCTGCCATTTGAAAAAATCCAATTGGAAGCCGGACAAGCCTTTTACCTTGAAAGAAGGCCACGGACTCCAGTCATTGACATAACTACTGCTGAACATGATTCCATTCTGAATTGTGTATACTCACCCGGTACAATCAACTTTGAATCGATAGAAAAAGGCTTAGCCGATTATTTCTGATATTTTGGTTATGGGCAGGCAACTTGACAACCAGACTTCTTGGGATAAAATTAAATTGTTAGATTTTAACTAATTTATACAAAGGAGACGTGCCATGACTGAAGAAAAAAAAGTATGTAATGATCCTGAGCACAAAAACCACATGTGTTACATGAAAGCTCAAGGCGTATCAACGAATCTTGAGCATATGATTGGTAATGAATCGGTTGAATGTGGCATTTGCGGAGCCAAAGCCAGTAGTGCGGAATATGTCTGCACGCCTGCAAAAGCATTTGATGATGAGCAAGTTGCTTGATTTTTTTTCAAAAACAGCGGGTTTATTTTATTACAAAAAATAATCCCGCTGTTCCTGCCCCAAATTAATTCATCAAAACGCTTCCAGATAATTAAAACTCAGCTATAATGTCAAAATGTCTAATCTTGCCTTCTCTTTGATCGCCTTCTCTGCACTGATGCACGTTTTATGGAATCTTCTGGTTAAGCGGAGTCGCCACAAAACAGTATTCATCTGGTGGATGTTTATTGCCTCAAGCCTGCTGTTTTCTATTACTCTACCGTTTTTCCATACACCGTTTCACATGCCAGACGCGCATACCTTTTTCATGATTTCCATCGGTGCAACCTGTTTTGTTCTTTATCATATTCTGAACGGCAGGGCCTACCGAACCGGTGACCTTTCTGTTGTTTATCCACTTACCCAGACGTCCATAATTTATGTACCAATTTGGGGAATGTTACTGCTGAATGAAAGACTATCCGTGACTGGTGGGTGCGGAATTATTTTAGTTGTTCTCGGCACATACTCAGTTCAATTACAACGCTTTTCTTTTATGGATATGTTGCGTCCCTTCCGTAATATTCGTAGTCAATCGGTACAAGCATCACTGGCAGCCGGTTTTATCTACTCAATCGGTTCGATTGCAGAAAAGACCGGTGTAAAAAATTATTCACCGCTACATTTCACCTATTTTCTTGTGATTTCAATGCTGCTTCTTATGTCAATTAACATGTGTCGTCCCAAATATCACCAACTGATCAAGGATGAATTAAAGGAAAACTGGCATCTGATACTCATTAGCGGACCGGTCATCATGGCCTCGTTTCTTTCATTCCGTTATGGTCTGAACCTTGCGCCAGTAAGCTACGCTGTTCCGGTTCGACAGATAAGTGTGTTGATGGGGGTCCTGATAGGAATAATGTTTCTACGAGAATCATTCGGAAGAATCAGGTTGATATCTGCAACAATTATTCTTTCCGGCATTATACTTATTCGACTGGGTTAATACTGTTTTACAGCTATTTAACACTACATATTTAAAGTAATATTCCTTTAAAATATTTCATAAGGATTTATGAAGTCACTCAAGCTAACCGACATTTCAACTTCCGGATTAAACCTGATCGAGGCCAGCGCCGGCACCGGAAAAACATGGACAATTGCCGCACTGTATATGCGGCTGCTGCTGGAGCGTAACATGAAGCCGGAGGAAATCCTGGTTGTCACCTATACCAGAGCAGCTACCTCTGAACTAAAAGAACGCATCAGACAGAGGATTGTAAATACTCTGGAAATGTTCAGTACGGATCGGCAGCCGGTTGATGAATTGGAAGAAGTTATTTCAGAACGTTGTCCTGACAGGGAAATTGCTCGACGCCTACTTACCAGGGCTCTTTTCTCGTTTGATAATGCCGCTGTCTATACAATCCACGGTTTCTGTCAACGGGCGCTTGTTGACAATGCCTTTGAGAGCGGTTCTTTGTTTGATACGGACATGGTCGCAGACCAGTCGGCAATAGTCCAGGAAGCCGGGGATGACTTCTGGCGTGAATTTATTCTGACTGAGTCAGACTATTTTGTAACTCAACTTATGGCAGACAAATATACGCCCGAAAAATTACTGGAGCAGCTAAAAGGACATTATCAGAACAATGAATTGAAGATAATTCCGCAAACTGTAGAATATGATTTCACCAGCATCGCCCAGGAAAGAACCATACTTTTCAACCGGGCGGCAGATATTTGGCGTTCGGAATGCATCAGAATCAAAGATCTATTAAAAATGCCCGGGTTGAATCAAAACAGTTACAAACCTCAGCAGATCGAAAAAGCTGTCACGTCTATCAGCAACTGGTTCTATGGTTCCCCCTACCCTGTCTTTGACAAATTGTCCTTTTTCACGGCAGAAGAATTGGCTAAAAAAACAGTTAAAGGCGCAACGACACCGCAACATCCTTTTTTTAAACTTTGCACAGATTTGATGAATATTTGTCAAACTGCTGAAGATGCATATAAATCAAGACTCATTCATCTGCAGCAAGCTCTCCATAAATGGCTAAAAGCCCAACTCCCGCTCCGAAAACGAAGAGCTAATATACGTTGTTACGATGACCTTCTACTTGATCTGCATCAGGCCTTGCATGGTGATAAAGGCAATGAGATGGCTTCTTGCCTGAGAGAGCGTTACAAAGCCGCCCTGATAGATGAGTTTCAGGACACGGATTCGCTGCAATGGCAGATATTTCAACGCATGACAGAAGCGGACTCGAAAAACTACCCTTTATTTTTGATTGGAGATCCCAAACAGGCTATC
>JBGSQR010000593.1:0-4185 GCA_041737975.1 Geobacterales bacterium
TCTTTGCCATCTCGTCTGCAACCGGCGAAGGTATTGAAGCACTGCTTGACGAAATTGCCCGTCGTCTTTGGGGCAGGATTGAAGAAGAATGGTGAGACCGGTTTGGTTGTTTGATGGTGAAAGGTATAAAACTTTAGGAAACTAGAGGAATGTAATGCGCAAGGATATTCTGAAAAATGTAAAGCGGGTTGTGATAAAGATCGGCAGCAGGGTTCTGACTGACGATAATGGTGCACTTGACCTGACTGTAATAGAAAGGCTTTGTACTGATATAGCTGCACTTCGTCAGCATGGTCTGCAGGTGGTGCTGGTTTCATCCGGTGCCATAGCTGCTGGTTGCAGTTAGCTGGGGCTGACTGAAAAACCGAAAACCATACCACACAAGCAGGCCGCAGCTGCAATTGGGCAGACACGTCTGATGCGCGCCTATGAAAACGCCATGTCCGGTCATGGACTTAAAGTCGCACAGGTGTTGCTGACCAGTGAAGATCTTGCCAGTCGTCAGCGTTTTTTGAATGCAAGGGCCACGCTGGATGCCCTGCTCGGTTTCGGCGTCATGCCGATTATCAACGAAAATGACACGGTAGTAGTTGAAGAAATCAAGTTTGGCGACAATGACAATCTGTCTGCACTGGTAACCAATGTCTCCGAAGCCGAACTGCTGGTTATACTGACTGATATAGACGGTTATTTCAGTGCCGATCCACGTACCAATCCGGATGCCAAACTTATATCAGTTGTACGTGGTATAACCCGGGAAGTGGAGAAGGCAGCAGGCGGCTCCGCCTCCACAGTTGGTACCGGCGGTATGGCCACCAAAGTTGCCGCTGCCAAGACTGCAGGCAAAAACGGTGTGCCGACTATTATTGTGCCAGGCAAAAAAGAAGGCATCATTTCTGCGGTAATGCGTGGTGATGATGTGGGAACACTGTTCCTGCCCAGCGTAGAAGGGGTTAATCGTCGCAAGCACTGGATCGCCTTTACGCTCAAACCGGCTGGCCGAATTGTCGTAGATGACGGGGCCAGGGAAGTGTTGAAGAATAAATGTAAAAGCCTTCTTCCTTCCGGTATTCAGAAAGTTGAAGGTCGCTTTGAGCGCGGTGCCTGTATCCGTATCTGTGGCGCTGATGATCAGGAATTTGCCCGGGGCCTGTCGGACTATTCCAGCTCAGACATAGCCAAACTGGCCGGCAGGAAGAGCAGTGAGATAGAAGACGTTCTGGGATATCATTATTCTGACGTGATAGTTCATCGTGACAATCTGGTGATTCTGTAGCAGAAATGCAGTGTTTATCGGTGTCGGTAAAGTTATTGGAAAATTAAAATTGATGTCTGATGATTTTATTTGTTGACAAGACCGAATCTAAAGACTATAAATAGGATTCAATTTGACGCGGGGTGGAGCAGTCTGGTAGCTCGTCGGGCTCATAACCCGAAGGTCATAGGTTCAAATCCTATCCCCGCAACCAAAAGATTTCAGGGACTTGCATAACATGCAGGTCCCTTTTTTCGTTTTTACATGGTCATTCTTCCCCTTTTCTTCCCCTGAAGACATGTAAAACATGAAGGACTTGCTCAACTTTAAAAGGAGTCATTCATGGCGTGTCTCAAGAAAAAAGGTAACAAGTATTACGTTAAAGACGTTGTCGGTGGAAAAGAAATCTGGCATAAAACCCAAACAGGTGACCGGGCTGAAGCAGAACAGAAACTTCGCGATTATATCTCTTTTAAGAATACCGGTTCGGCAAGTCCCTTCCCCTCAAAAACCCCGCTGAATGAAATTCTTTCAGAGTTCTGTTTGTTTCTGAAAACCACCCTGCGCCATGAGAGCTATATCAAAGACCTCTCGCGTCTGCGGAACGTTTTTGGACCAGTTTGCGACGCTCTGAAAATTGAACGTGCTTCAAAATCTCATGCTGGTGAACTTCTGGAACAAAAGCCTGACAAGCCGAATTATATCGTGGTTAAAGACCTTGAGGAAATCACGACTGTCCATATTACACTTTTTCTGAACCGGATGATGGCAGACCGTGGGATCGGCAAAAAAACGGCCAATAACTATCGCGAAATGCTGCACCGCTTTTTAAACTGGGCGATCACACAAATGAACAAACGTTTTCCAGGAGGTGTAAATCCGGCAGACAATATCAAGCTGCACAAGATACCGGCTCCTGAAATTACGTATTTAACTCGACAAGAGATAGGCTTGCAGTTGAATGCACTGAATGACTCACCAATGTTCCAGGCCATTGTCGCTACTTTGATTTATGCCGGTTTACGCCGCGAAGAGTTGTTGTGGTTGAGGCGCTCCGATATTGTTACTGACGATAGTGGCAGAAGCAGTATACTTATTCACGCTAAAACCTTTGATGGCATAACTTGGATTCCTAAAAACAAGATCAGCCGCAGTATCCCTGTCTCAGATGTACTCAAGCCTTTTCTCGACACTGTTATCAAAGAAAAGGAAAACCATGGATGGCTCTTTGCAACTCCTGAAGGTTCTCGCTGGAACCCAGATTGTTTTTCTGAAAAACTGCGTGAGTTGAACATTGAGGCGTCCAACAAGATGAAGGCTGAAGAGAATGGAGAATTGACTGTCTGGTCGTGTATTGACTACCGACACACCTTCGGGACACAACTTGCTTCAAGGGGCATCAGTCTGTACGTAATTGCCAGCCTGATGGGAAATTCTCCCGACATCTGTCGGAAACATTATGCAAAACTGTTTCCATCAACCCTTCATCATGCAATCAACAGTGTAGATTATTCTTTAGTTGCCGATTGCAGTTCGCAGTTGTCGGATGTCATGGGTCGTCTTGTCCCGGATGCTCCGATGCAGGTAGAGCCAGCTGTGACTGAAAAGGCTAACAAGGAAAAAAAGGTTCCGGTCGGATTGGCAGTAATTATAAATGCAGCCGCTGTTGAGCAGCCGGAAATCCGCAGAAATCATCTTCGGTTGCTCCGAACCTGAGGATCGAATTTATTATCTGGTTTTGATGGTTATGAGGTAGAAATTGAAAAAGCCCCGGGATTAGTTGTCTCGGGGCTTTTTGTTTGTTGGTGATAAAGTTTTTGATTATATGTTTGCATAGGTCGAAAACTCTATTGTGGAAACTCACTTTCTGTAGTGCAGCCAGAAATTAGTAGGAAGCATCTCAGGCTTCTAAGGGGATGACAAGAAAATTTTAGGAAGGCAGGGTTTAGTCAAACCCTGCCTTATTTTTAGGGTAGATCAGCAAGTTGATTGCATGGTGTTTGGCTATATCAGAATATAAACAGGTTTATGTTGTTCTAGTCTGAATTTATTGTTTCTTTTGTTTCAATTGGTTTTGATTCTGTGGCTGGTTTTTGCAAATATTTTTTTAGCACGGCATCAATCATCCTTACAGCATTATATGCTGCGTTTGATACTACATCCGGGGAAAAAAGTTTTAATTGTAAATTTTTAAGCAGCTCGATTTTAGTTTCATTGCTACCGTCCAGATATGTTGTAAGAGCAAGCATCAGAAGATCTGACTCCACTTGAGGGAGGTCTTTAATGCGATACAATATATATTCCATATCATTTGAAAGTTGTGACTGGTCAGCTGCCAGGCCAAACAGAAGTTGCTTTTCAGTGACTTTCAATATTTTTGTTATCTTGGCCATATTTTCGTCAGAAATCGGTTTTTTCCCAGACTCAAAAGCGGAAACATATTGTGGTGATATTTCCAACATTTGAGCAAATGCCCTCTGATTAATATCCTTCTGTTTTCGCAACTCTGAAATCCTCGAACCGATTAAAACTCTGAAGTTCTCGCCATATCCCATATCAAACCTCCAAATCCAACAACAAAAATAAAAAAAACGTTGGTGCTATTGACAACACATTTTGTATTATGATAATGTCAATCTTATCGGATGACAGTAAGCCTATTTGGTTGACGTAGGTGGCCAACAGGTTGTTTTTTTCTCAGCATTTTTTTTAACATCGCAGTCAACCATATAGGTTGTATATTATTCTTTATGATTGATATTAATGTACTTCGCAGTGAGCAAATAATCAATAAAAATATATTGCGAGGGTTAAAGCGGATGAACAGCAATAATGACCGTATATCTATTCAGGAGGCTTCAGAATGAGTTCAAAAGTGGAATTGCATGCGGAAGGTGAAGTATTTATGACGCCAAATCAGGTTGCCGCAC
>JBGSQR010000017.1:0-3538 GCA_041737975.1 Geobacterales bacterium
GACAGCCCATGTGGAGGGTATTCCTTTTCCGATGATCCTGGGGAATGATGGAGCAGGCACGCTGGACGACGGTACTCCTGTGGTGATTTATCCCCTGATGGGTAGCGACGATTGGCGCGGTGATGAGACGATGGATCCGCAGTGGCACATTTTGAGCGAGTTTGTACAGGGGACCTTTGCCGATTATGCTGTTGTGCCCAGACGCAACGTAATTCCACTTCCGGCCGGCATCACTGCACTGAACGCGTCGGTACTCGGGACAGCCTGGCTTACCGCTTATCGGGCGCTGTTCACCAAATCGAACCTGAAGCCTGGAGATACGCTGCTTGTGCAGGGGTCGTCGGGTGGCATGTCCACGGCACTGATCCAGCTTGGCCGCGCCGCAGGTTTTGAAGTCTGGACTACCAGCCGTAACGACAAGGGTCGCGAGTTGGCAAAAAAACTTGGTGCGCACAGCACGTTTTTGATGAATGAAAAGCTTCCTCGCAAGGTCCAGGCGGTCGTTGACAATATCGGACCAGTTACTTTTGGTCACTCAATCGCGTCGGTTGTACGCGGTGGAACTGTTGTTGTCACCGGCGTAACAACCGGGCTCGAAGCGATGCTTCCGCTTTTGCCCATATTCGTCGAGCAAATTACGCTGTGCGGTTCAATCATGGGAACGCACAAGGATATGGAGAATATGATCAAGTTTATCGCAGGAGCGGGCATTCAGCCCGAGATTGGCCAGATCCTCCCCATGGAGCGTGCCGTGGAGGCCTTCCGTGCGATGTGGAATGGCGACACACAGGGCAAGATAGTCCTTACTCGCTGAGAAACGCAGATGGATTTATACCAGTAAATATCCAACAGTATTCAACTTAAGGAGGTTATCAACATGACAACGCAATCATCAGAAAAAGAATCGCTTGATCTTCCACAACCTGTTGCCGCCTACTTCGCTGCAGATAAGGGTGACATTGAGGCCTTTTCACGGTGCTTTACAGAAAATGCCGTTGTGCAAGACGAGGGGAAGACTTATCGTGGTCTAGGTGCGATCAGGGAATGGAAGGCAAACGCCACGACAGAATATCAATATACAAGCGTTCCGTTCGCCAGTGAAGTTAAAGACGGGAAGATCATTGTTACCAGCCGCGTATCCGGAAACTTTCCGGGCAGCCCAGTGGATCTCAGATACTTTTTCCAACTGAGTGGTGATAAAATCGCTTCGCTGGAAATCGTCTTTTGAAGGCCTATAAATCTGGGGACAGCATATTTATCTTATTTCAAGTTAAATTGCTGTCTCCGTTTTTTGTTCAGTCGGCCTGTCAGAAAACCACACTGCTTAATCAGGGAGCCTGACAACCAACTCCATCTCAACCTGCAGGTCCGGCGCTGCGAGTGCCGCCACGCCGATGCCGGTAACGCATGGTTGGGCGCCTTCAAAGGTGGCCAGAAACGGCGGCATAAGCTCTTCCAGTCGTTCAGGTGTGAGATTGACCATGTATACGCGGGCAATCACCACATCATGGGGGGTTGCTCCAACCGCTTCCAGTGCAGCTTTTGCATTTGAGGAGACAATAGCCATCTGCTCAGTCAGGCTTTCAGGCGCCGGCTCACCGCCAGGCCTCCAGGCCACCTGGCCGGATATATAGGCCATGCGGCCCGGTTCAACTATGGAAATCTGTGAATATCCGATTTCTCCTGCATCTGGCAGAGTGGACGGGTTCAAGCGAATGATCGGCTTTTTCATGTTTTCTCCTGACATGGATAGGTTTCAAAATTTGATCTTATTTTGATCTGGTATCGAACCCATAAAGAACTCGTGATTATCTGTTCAGCATTATTCCCAACCACATGATAGAAAGGGTTTACGGTTATGTGCCATAAACCCTTTTCCTGTTTGAGTTAAAACAATTGTTTTTCAGTCTCAGGCTACTTGATAACACCGCAGGCAACGCGCGCACCACCGCCACCTAACGGAGCTGGATGGTCGGAATGATTGTCACCGCCGGCATGCACCATCAGCGAGCGTCCCACAAGGTCGGTTGTTTTCAGGCGTGGTGCCAGAACCGCTTGCTGCGCGTTGCCCATGGCATCAACGTAAAGGGGCGGCAGATCTCCCAGATGGCCTTCACCCCAGGGTGTGTCATGGTATTTGGAGTTGGCCGGATCGTAGTGGCCGCCGGCCGCAAGGGCGGGGACCATTACGCCATCCTTCTCCAGTGAGGCACAGCTCGGGTTAAGGTGCAGATGGAAACCGTGCAGTCCGGGGGGCAGACCTTTCAGCGACGGTGTGAAAACCAGCCCGTATTTTGTTTCAGAGATTGAAACGTGTCCGATGGCCGGGCCGGGGCCAGTTGCATTAAGCAGGTGCATTTTAACGGTTGTCTCGGCATGGGCACCGATACTGCAAAACAGTAAAGCTAAAGCCAGGATTGAAGATCTCATATAATCTCCTTTATTTTCGTCAATATTGGGGTGACGAGAACTCTTACCTAAACCATATTCTGTTTTTACAATGTTATTTGCCTTTTTTGCCAGGCAGGACGTCATCTTTCAACTCATCCAGGTTAACAGCTGCAACCGTAGTGATGTTGTCCATGTCCGTTGATTTTATTTCCAATGGTTCAATCGGGTCGACCGCTTCAAGCAATTCACTTCTCAAGATCTCCTCTTCATGGATGTTGTTGTCAAGGTGATCCAGTGCTTTTGCACTTCTTCTGCGGTCGGATGCATATGCGATACTTCCAATCAACAGTACGGCTAGACCAAAAGTTATTGCAGGTATCAGTTTTTTGTTCATTGTTATTTGTAGCTCCTTGAAAGTTTGAATCGTAGTTTGAGTATAATGATGTTAAGTAATTTAGTCATGTTTGAAAAAACGTGTCAATCGTTTATCGTATTTGCACTGCAGGTCCCGCTATTTTTCATTCAAAGGCAGCCCCGGTTCCGTAAGATGTTCCGGGCGCATGGCCTCCTCAAATTCCTTTTCCGGCATCAGTTTCCGTTCCAGAACGATCTCACGTATTGACCGTCCTGTTGCAATGGATTCCTTGGCGACGTCTGCTGCGGCATTGTAGCCTATGGTAGGTGCCAGGACCGTTACCAGTCCCAGAGAATTTTCCAGATATTGCAGGCAGCGTCCCTGATTGGCTGTAATACCGGCTACACATGAGTCACTGAATTTAACGATACAGTTTGTCAGTATTTCCAGGGCAAATGTCAGATTATACGAGATCAGTGGCATCATTACGTTCAGCTCCAGCTGCCCTGCCTGAGCAGCCAGCATAATGGCATGGTCGCACCCCATAATCTGAAAACAGACCATGTTGGTCATTTCGGCCATGGAGGGATTAATCTTCCCCGGCATGATGGATGATCCGGGCTGGACCGGCGGCAGGCGGATTTCGTCCAGACCGGTTCGTGGGCCAGAAGCCAACAGCCGCAAGTCATTGGCAATACGTCCCAGGTTTACGGCTGTACGGCGAAGGGCTGAGGATAGTGCCAGGAACGGGTCCATATTCTGCATTGCTTCGAACAGGTTTTTACTTGCGGT
>JBGSQR010000019.1:0-3564 GCA_041737975.1 Geobacterales bacterium
AATATCAGGAGTTGATCTGGTTAAAGGAGATGGGCATGCAAGTTGAACAAAAAAGTTTGTCTGACTCTGAGCAGATAAAGCAGCTGCAAGATCGACTCCCGAAAGATTGTGATTCAGATTCAGCCGGACTTCATTTGGCAAGCGTGGTTCACACTATTTCCCAAAAAAAGATACCGGTAAATTCTTTTGCAAGGGTTTGGATTCTTGGTTCACTTCAGGCAAAGGTAACAGCCGGGTATCTGGCATATTGGATGACCAGCCGCTTTAAGGATACCGAAGAAAAACAGCAGTTGAAAAACGAAGCTCACTTGAGTGCTGCATTGAAACTGTTGGGTACTATGGGTTATCTACGTGGTGCAGTAATGAAAGTCGGACAGATGCTTGCCAATTTACCGGATGTTGTTCCGGATGAGTTTTCTGATGTTCTTGCAGCACTACATTTTGAAGCACCTCCCATGCATTACTCACTTGTTAGAGAAGTTTTCCTGGATGAATTCGGACGGGAGCCGGAAGAGGTGTTCGCCTTTTTCAATCAAAAGTCATTTGCAGCCGCATCATTAGGTCAGGTTCATCAGGCCAGGCTTCACTCCGGTGAAGAGGTGGCAGTAAAAATCCAGTACCCTGGCATAGCAGATACTATCAAAAGCGACCTTCGCAATCTCCGTATTCTGCTCCAGCCGCTTTGCCTGACTAATGACTGGCAAAACACACTGGACAAGCTTGATGATATTGAACAGATGCTTTTCATGGAGACTGACTATGAAAAGGAAGCTGACTTGTACAGGAAAGCCAGAAACATCTTTACAGATTCTGACAGAATAGTTGTTCCTAAAACATATGATGACTACTGCACCAAGCGCGTTCTGACTATGGACTATCTTTGTGGAAGTCATCTGGATGGTTTTCTGGCCTTAGAGCCGAGTCAGGAAATAAGAGACAACTACACACGTCTACTTACAATGGCAACATTCAGGATGTTTTACCAGCTGCACTGGTTACCGGCTGATCCGCATCCGGGTAACTTTATCTTCATGGGCGATGGACGTCTGGGAATTATTGATTTTGGCTGCACACTGATTCTTTCTGATGAAGAATGGCTTCTGGCTTGTGAGCCTATAAAGGCAATATCAAAAAGTGATAATCATCGCCTGGACCTTGTTATTGCAAAGGCCTGTTTATCGGGAAATCCTGAAAATATGGGTGACGATCATCTTGAATCAATGCGTCAGGGATTTCATTGGTTCATGGAGCCTTTTCAGCATGAAGGACTCTTCGATTTTGGGGACAGGGATCATTTTCTAAAAGGCATAAGAAACATAGTGGAAATGACCCGGAAGCGTTATACGAGAAGCATGCCCATGATTACCTGGTCAACCCGCTTTGCATTGGGTGGCAGGGCGGTCTGTTATCGGTTGAAAGGTCGTTGTGACTTTAGAAAAATATTTATGAAAGAGTCGGCTTATGAAGGGGAAATATGAAAGCTAAGTGTTTGCCAGGAATCTCAGATTAACAGTCTAGTACACAATAATTGAAAATCTCTCACGATGGTAAATTTTGATCAGGACAGATTCAACTATAAAGGAGAAACAGGCCATGAGAAAAATTCTTGCAAGTGTAATACTAACAGTTGTTTTGTTGTCTGCAGCCCAGGCATTTGCTGAAGGTTATTTTGATGTTTATGCCGGTGGGTCTTTTTTAGATACGGCAAAGATAACTCTAAGCAGTAATGTTGCAAATACAAGTGGCGAAGTTAAATTTAAAAGTGACGCAACATACGGTGTTAGAGGAGGCTATTGGCTAAGAAAACTACCATGGTTGGGGTTTGGAGGCGATTTGTCCTCATTGCATGCAAGAGGCAATAAAACAAAATTTGACATTATACCGATTACGCCAATGGCAATGTTTAGATTGCCATTATTTGTTGAACCCGAGATGCCTCAAGGGATTTTACAGCCATACATCGGGATCGGTCCGAGTGTTTCTTTGTACACTTATGCGCAAGCTGATTTTGGCCAACCAATAAGTGGTTTCAGCGGTACCGGCAGTTTAGGTTCGGCAGTGGGTTTTCAATTGCCTGTCGGGTTTGCAGTCCAGCTGTCCAAGCGAGTGGCACTGTTTAGCGAATACCGCTATGCCTTTTACAAGGTAGATGTTGATCAGGACTATGTATCACAAATAATCGGATCAACTTGGAATAGTGATAATGTTGCCAGAAATTTAAAAACAAATCTGTCGATGCACAATGTGCTAATGGGAATGTCATTCCGTTTTTAGGGCAGAACTTACAACAATATGAAACGGGGACCATCTGGTCCCCGTTTCGTATTTGTCGCTTCAGCTCGAAGTATCAGTATTATGTCGGTTCCAAAACTCTTCAAGCTGCTGTTCCGCCAGGGCATAATCCTCCAGATCAAGCTCTGTAACGGGTGTCCAGGGGCGATGCTTATAGTACAGCTTGTCGTAGTAGCTCTCAATCAGTCCCTTGATCAAGCCGGGGATATCCCAGTTCTCCAACATCCCTGAAAGCTCTGTGAATTGCGGCCCACCCAGTTTCTTTTTGATGCGGACGAGCGAGTCGGCCATGGCATCACGAAATTCCGGGAACGCATATTCTGTTGTCAGTCGCTGTACGCGCGTTTCCAGTGATGCCTTGCACCACACTCTGTTACCGTTGGCCATGACATCATACAGGTTGCCGGGCAGTGAAATCTTGCCGATGCGTGGACTTTCCCCTTCCAGTACAATCGGGCGGTGGGCCGGAGCACGACGGAACTGGTCCCATAGCAGGGTGTCGAATCGTTTCTGGCTTAATGTCTGTTCCAGCCCGATTGCACCAAAAGCAGATCCACGATGGCAGGCCAGTCCCTCCAGATCGACTGAAGTCCATTTTTGCTGGTCCAGCCCGTTAATAAAGGTTGTTTTGCCGATACCGGTCATGCCGTGCATTACCAGCAGCGGAGCGGGCGGTTTGAAGTCTTCAAAATAATCGTTGACGATTCCACGGAAAGCCTTGTACCCGCCTTGCAGTTGAAACACAGGATGTCCGGTTGCTTCCAATAGAATAGCCATTGATTTGCTGCGCAAACCGCCGCGCCAGCAGTAAACTACAACGGTTCTTCCGGCGGCATGGGTAAGAACTTCCTGGACCATGGAGGCAAAGCGTCCGCAGGTCAGTTCCAGACCTCTCATGCGGGCCTGTTTGGGGCCAATCTGTTTATGAATGGTACCGATTTCCACTCTTTCCTGATTGGTTAGAATCGGTACGTTGACGGCTCCTGGCAGGTGATCTTCTGCGAATTCAAGTGGTGTACGTACATCGATGATACAGTGGTTATCAAGTAAGTCAGGTGAAAATGAAATTGATTCGGGCATGATTGTTCTCCGGTGAACACTATAAATGACTATCAGTGGTCTGGCAATCCGGAACTGTTGAATATAGTCTTGTACCAGGCTGATTTCATGCTAGTATTAGAGATATTTTCACCACTTGGAGGAACTGTCTATGGCGACCAGAAAATTTTCGAGGGTAACTTTCAATGTGAATGCCTCAATTACAACAGCTGA
>JBGSQR010000631.1:0-9683 GCA_041737975.1 Geobacterales bacterium
CAACCTTGTGACAGAGTAAAACAAGTACCCTGTGACTCTCTCTCGTCACTGGCCGAAATCACCGGAACGCTGGCCGGATTCACAGCGGAACGGTGGCCGAAAAAACCTCAGGCCGACTGGCCGCTTTCACCGGAATACGCATCAGCGATGCGGTGGCAACAAAACGCTGGCAGCAGAACGTCTCAAAGTGAATAGGAAGATGTTCTACCGTTGAGAAAATAATCATTCAAATTAGTACACAAATCCTCTTCTATTCTTAGATCTCCTAACGATACGTCCCATAAATACACGATACGTCCCATATATGGACGCTCCTGCACAGCAATAATTCGTAATATGCTGTAATTACACGATTATTAATCTTGGCATCATATCTGTATCTAATATCCCTATGAATGAAAATATTGAGCAAAACGACCCATAAAGGGACAAATTGGAAAGAGGGTTATCTATGTCGCAGATTGCAGTAGAAAGCTTCCTAGGAAGGATTATTACAGATGAAACCTTCAGGCGACAGGCCGAGGCATCACTGGAACAAACCTGTTTAAGTTTCGGATTTTCTATATCGGCTGAAGAAATGATTTGCCTGAAGTCTCTTCAATTTAAGCTGTTTGGACTAATAGCTGAGACCATCGATGAAGCAGTTCGGCGGAGTTAAGACTTATTTAAAGGTGTGATGATTTTAGTCAGAACTCATGTTAGGCATATTAGATAATTCCAAATATAGCAGGATTTATTTCGGTTGTTACCTGACAACATAAATTACAGCTTTAACAAGATTTAAGTGGTTAACATCAAACTATTTTTGGAGATTTAAATGAATAATAATCACATGCTGGTAAAATCTGACGTTATGCACCATGAGCAGATGCAGTTGGTCAGTTTCGGGCTTGATAATGAAGAATATGGAGTAGATGTTCTCTGCATCCGTGAAATAATCCGTCTGCCATCTATTACCAAAATGCCAAATTCGCCACATTATGTTGATGGGATCATCAATCTGCGTGGCACTGTGATACCGATTATTTCACTGCGCAGAAAATTCGGACTAATGGATAGTGACTTCGACAAAACCTCCCGGATCCTGGTTATGGAAGTAGGTGGAGGCTTAACAGGTTTTGTGGTTGACTCGGTTGCCGAAGTAATCAGAATTTCAACCTCAGAAATTCAGCCATCTCCACCAGTTGTCGGCAATGGTGAGGCAAACGAATGCATTGCAGGTGTTGTCAATCAAGGTGACCGGCTTTTAGTCCTGCTGGAACTGAAGCATCTTTTTAGCGATGAAGATCAGTCGACTATAAGTTCAATGTCGATTTGATTTTTGGTTTGTCAAATATTCCCTAATTGAGAACTAACATAGATTAAACATGAGTTATTAGATTTTATACAGGTTTGACACATCTAAAATTTAAAATACTGGTTAAAAGGAGAGTACATTGAAGAATTTAAAAATTGGCAGCAGGTTGTTTCTTGGGTTTTCATTCGTCGTATTTCTTTTAGTTGTTGTTATTGGTGCTGGTGTCAGTAGCCTTTCCAAAAGCAGTGAGCAACTGGAAAACGTGAATCGTATCGGTGATCTGAGCAACAAGGCTACAAAGGTACTGATCAGTCTCAAAAATATCGATGATGCTATCAAAGGACTGGTCATGGTTGATACGCCTGCGGAACGCACTGCATTGACTGCCAAGATTGATGAGAATCGCAAAACATATCAGGAAGCATTCGAGTATGTCGAAAAAGTCACTAAGACGCCAGATGGGAAAAAACTGGTAAATGAATTGAAAGTTGCCATTGCAGCTGAATCGGAAGTAAATAAGAAACTTTCAAGCGTGGCTCTTGCAGGAGATAGCGCTCAGTTCAAGGCGTTAATGATCAGTGAAGGAGAGAAGGCGATCAGTGCAACCACCAAATCAGCAAATGCCTTGATGGACTATTATAGCAAACGCGTCGATATACGTGTGGCAGACGCTGTTTCTACGGGTAAAACTACCACATTAGTAATGTACGGTGTCGGTCTGGCAGCTATAATTCTGAGTATCCTGACCGCACTTATTATAACTCGCAGTATAGTAGGTCCTTTGAATGAAATAGTTTCATCAATTACGGTTATTGCCGATGGTGATTTGACTCGTCGAGTTGATTATTCTAGCCAAAATGAATTAGGGCAGTTGTGCTCCCATTTCAATAATTTTGTCGGCAAATTTCAGGACATCATGCTGCAGCTCATTACCGATGCGAGCAAAGTAGCATCTGCATCCACCCAGTTACGTGCCACTGCCAATTTAATGTCAGAAGGTTCTGAAGAAGTTGTGGCACAGGCTAATACCGTTGCCACTGCAGGCGAAGAGATGGCTGCCACATCAAACGACATCGCTCATAACTGCCATTTGACAGCCCAAAGCGCACAACAGGCAAACCAGTCTGCTCAGGAAGGTTCCGGTGTGGTGCAGGCCACTGTTGAAGTAATGGGGGCAATTGCTGAAAGGGTCAAAAATGCTGCTAAAACCGTAGAGTCCCTCGGTTCACGTTCTGACCAGATCGGAGAAATAGTCGGAACCATCGAGGATATTGCTGACCAGACCAATCTGCTGGCCCTTAATGCTGCAATCGAAGCTGCACGTGCCGGGGAGCAGGGCCGAGGTTTTGCAGTTGTTGCCGATGAAGTTCGAGCCTTGGCTGAGCGCACGACTCGTGCTACCAAAGAAATCTCTGATATGATTAAGTCCATCCAGAGTGAAACCAAGAGTGCTGTTCAGGCAATGGAGGAAGGTAACAAGGAAGTAATAAAGGGAACCGAACAGGCAGCTCTTTCTGGCAGAGCACTGGAAGACATCCTAGAACAGATAAATGCGGTAACGACTCAGGCAAATCAGATTGCCACTGCTGCAGAGGAACAGACGGCAACTACCGGCGAAATCAGCAGTAACATGCTACAGATCACTGAAGTAGTTCAGCGAACGGCCCGTGGTGCCGGAGAAACAGCTGCTGCCGCAGCAAGTCTGTCTGTCATGTCTGAAGATCTTCAGCGCATAGTACGTCAGTTTAAAGTAGCGTAATCAATATCGATGTTTGTGCTTAACATCGATATTGACTTTTGAATCAATTTATTTGTAGGAATTGAGTAAAGTGACCGGAGTTACGACAATGCCAGCACAACTGATTATATCTAGACATTAGGGGAAATGTATTGATGGGCACGCTTTAGCTGCCACAACTAAATATAAACGGACAAAAAAAGGAGAAGCAATATTGCTGCTCCTTTTTTTTGTTGAAAAAAACTAATTTAAGTGATCGGTTTTGATCATATAGAAATTACATGAACTTTCAATTCGTGGCTGAACCATATGTCTGCCAACACGTGTTGAATCATATGTTTGCCAAACGGCAAACATATGATTCAAGTCACAATAAAGCCCCATTAGCTAAATGTTTTGTCTTGACAACTCATTGACCTACGGTATATTTTTCCACATAGTGGAAAAAAGTGGAAATAGGTGGCAAATGATAGTTCAGGACGCCATATTTGGCGGAGAAAATCTGAGTACCATTGACAGCAAAGGGCGAACCTGCATCCCGGCCAAGTTCCGGGAAGGGCTTGTTCAGACCTTTGGTGAGGAGCGTTTTGTCATTACAAAAGCGCAGCCTATCAATGTGGGCGATGACAGTTATGCCCGTGGGCTCTCGGTTTATCCGCTCAGCGTCTGGGCTGAGATCAAACGCAAAGCGCTGGCAAACGAAGGTGGCTACACTTCTTTGCAGCTTGACAGTATTAAAAGGCAGTTTTTGAATCCGGCTGAAGAGTGCGGGACTGATAAGCTTGGGCGTGTGTTGATACCGCCTGCTTTACGCGTTCATGCCGGACTTGAACGGGATATATGGTTTGTAGGCATGGATAGACGTTTCGATATCTGGAGTCGTGAAACCTACAACAGGGTCAATGCCCAGGATGAGAAAAATCTTCCTCTGGACTTGACCGCGTTGGGCTTTTAGGTGAGCGGCTTTCATCATCTTTCGGTTTTGCCGGAAGAGGTGCTTCAGTATCTGGCTCCAAGGGCTGGCGGAATTTATCTGGATGGAACGCTGGGTGGTGCCGGTCATTCGGCCATGATAGCAGCTGTCTGTGCACCGGAAGGTGGTCTGCTGATCGGTGTTGATCGTGATCAGGAGGCTCTGGCTGCGGCATCAAGGAAACTGGCTGAATTTGGCAAGTCAGTGCAATTGGTGCATGGCAATTTTGCCGGGCTGGCCGATTATCTGGCAGAGCTTGATATAGAAGGGCTGGACGGATTTCTGTTTGACCTTGGTGTTTCGTCACACCAGCTTGACAGTGGAGAGCGCGGTTTCAGTTTTCAGCAGGATGCACCGCTGGACATGCGTATGGATACCAGTCGGGGCGAAACAGCTGCTGAGCTGGTCAATGAACTGCCTGAGCGTGAATTGGAACGGATTCTCAAGGAGTATGGCGAGGAGCGCTGGGCAAAACGTGTTGCAGCATTCATCGTCAAAGCCCGTTCGGAAGCGCCGATTGAGACAACCTTACAGCTGGTGGATGTCATCAAGGGCGCCATTCCGAAAGCAAAGTGGGAAGATCGGCTGCACCCGGCTACCCGTACATTTCAGGGGCTGCGCATAGCGGTTAATCACGAACTGGAGAGCCTTGAAACGGGCCTTCGGGCAGCAATTGACAAACTTAAGCCTGGCGGGCGTGGCGTGGTGATTTCGTTTCACTCGCTGGAGGACCGGATAGTCAAACATGTTTTCAAGGAGTATGCAACCGGATGTACCTGTCCCAGGCATCTGCCAATGTGTGCTTGCGGCAATCATCCAAAAGTAAAGGTGTTGACCGGAAAGCCGGTCATGGCTGGAGAAGAGGAAACCGGTGTTAATCCACGGGCACGCAGCGCCAAGTTGCGGGCCATAGAGAAGTTGTAGCGATATTTCCCTCCTCTTGACGGAATGGGATTTGTAAGGAGATAGCAGATGGCACAAGCAAGAACAGATTACGGTAAAGTCGCAGCGCCAAGGCCGTTTGGCGGAACAATTGCGGCTCCTCAGCGATTGGATATGTTTAAATTCCTGATGGTTTGTATGGTTCTTTTTACGATCGTTTCAGTTTTTCATGTCTGGTCACGTTTTAAGCTGGTTGACCTGAATCTGCAGATTTCTGGATCAAGTCGACAGCTTAAAGAGGCTGAGCAGGAGCAGAAAAGGCTCAAGTTGGAGACGTCACTGCTGAAGACTCCAGGCCGGATTGAGACGATCGCCAAGCGTGATTTGGATATGGCACTGCCAAACAAGCAACAGGTAATTGAAGTAAAATAATTCCAATTCCAAATCAAGGCGCTATCTTCGTCGCCTCAGCCATCACCGCCTTGATTTCATCATTGATTTGAATTTGGAATAACAACAATTTTTCATCCGGAGTTGATTTGTGCCGATCCCAATGGTGACATATGAAAGATGAACGGGAAAAATGGGCTCGAACCCGGATAATAATGATCGGATCATTTTTTGGTCTGCTGTTTATAGTTGTGATTTGCCAGGCTTTCAGGCTGCAGATAATTCAGCATGAAGAGATGCTTTCAAAGGCAGATCGTCAACATCAGCGAGTAGTACCGCTTACCCCGGGGCGTGGCAACATCCTTGACAGAAACGGCAACAATCTTGCCGTATCATTGGAGATGGATTCGTGCTATGCTGAGCCCCGTCATATTCAGGATATAGATGGAACTGCCGCTGTCCTCGCCCCATTTCTAGGCACCTCGAAACAGGAACTCCTCAAAAAGCTGAATGGTAGTAAAAACTTTGTCTGGCTGGAGCGTCGTTTATCTCCGGAGAAAGCTGTTCTGGTCAAAAACCTGAAACTGCGCGGTGTAGGTTTTGTTTCCGAGACAAAGCGCTTCTATCCCAACCGAGAAATGGCATCCCATGTTATCGGTTTTACCGGGTTGGATCCGGTCGGTCTGGAAGGGATTGAGCTCAAGTACGATTCTACTATCTTGGGCAATACGGGCTACCTGATTACGGAAAGAGATGCCTTGGGGCGCGATGTAGCCTACAAGAAGGCATTAGTAAAAAACTCTTCTCCTGGTAAAAATGTTGTTCTTACTCTCGATACCACTATCCAGCATATTGTAGAGAAAGAACTTAGTAAGGCTGTTATTGACAGTGGTGCTAAAGACGGAATGGCATTGGTAATGGAGCCGGATACCGGCAAGGTGCTGGCAATGGCAAACTATCCGACATTCAATCCGAATTCATATGCTGGTAATTCTGCTGCATTGCTGAGAAATCATGTGGTTGCAGACAGTTTTGAGCCTGGTTCAACTTTTAAGATATTTCTGATGGCTGCAGCGCTAGAAGAAAAAATTGTCAAAACCACTGATGTGATTAATTGTGAAAATGGCAAATACAAGATTGCCGATCGTACTATTCACGACACCCATAGTTATTCTCGCCTGTCGGTTGCCGATGTGCTCAAATATTCCAGCAATATCGGATCGGCCAAGATCGGTATGAGGCTGGGTGACGAACAGTTGTTCCGCTATCTGCGCAATTTTGGTTTTGGTGAGAAAACCGGTATTGATTTGCCGGGTGAGTCAAGCGGAAGTTTGCGGGATAAAAGAAAGTTATATGGTGCTGATCTGGCAAATATTTCTTTTGGCCAGGGCGTTGCTGCTTCGTCTGTGCAGCTGGTAGCGGCTGTTTCGGCTGTTGCCAATGGCGGTACATTGATGAAACCTTACATAGTGGAACGCGTCCTTGACGATGCGGGTAGAGAGGTTCAGAAATTTGAGCCGCAGCCTTTAAGGCGTGTAATTTCAGCAGACACCGCCGCCAAGGTCGCCAGGATGATGGAGGGCGTTACCACCGATGGCGGTACAGGCTTGAATGCGGCTGTAGATGGTTTCAGGGTCGCCGGTAAAACAGGAACAGCCCAGAAGGCCGATCCGGTTACACGCGGTTATTCCGCTACAAAGAGAACAGCTTCCTTTATCGGTTTTGTCCCGGCTGAGAAGCCTCGTTTGACAATTCTGATTGTTATTGATGAACCGAAAACAAGCCCATACGGTGGTGTGGTTGCTGCACCGGCATTTCGCGGAATTGCCTCCAATACCCTGGCGTATTTAAAACAGGCGCCAACTGTGGCAACAAGTAAACCATCAGCTACTACTGTCAGCACTTTTGAGAACAAACCCTCCCAGGTAGCAATGAAGGCGGCATCTTCAGATGGGGGGGCAGTGGAGCTTCATGTGGATGGTGGTGTCATGCCGGACTTTCGAGGCATGAGCATGCGGCGCGTACTCAAGGTAATGGAGAAGCAGAACATTAACATCAAGTTATTGGGGAGCGGTCGGGCTTCAGAGCAGTATCCGCCACCCGGTCACAAAATCATGGGAGTTGACGGGGTCTGGATAAAGTTTACCCCTTCTGCGTAACCAACAACCTGCCGAATGTCGGCGGGTTTTGCCTTTTTCAGGAGTAGTAATGAAGCTCTCCGAGCTGTTGACTACAATAAAAGATTTTAAGTTGCACGGTGGCTCAGATACGGAGATCAGTGGTGTAACCTGTGACTCCAGAGCTGTTAAACCCGGGATGCTGTTTTTTGCCCTGCGGGGTACAAATACGGATGGGCACCGTTATATTCCTGCGGCAGTTGCAGCAGGAGCTGCTGCTGTTTTGTTGGAGGAGGATTCTCTTGCGCCGGCAGACCTGCCCTGGCTGCAGGTGGCAGATGGACGCAGTGCCATGGGTCTGATGTCGGCTGCCTTTTATGGTAATCCAACGGCCAGGTTGCCGCTGATCGGTATTACGGGCACCAACGGTAAGACAACAACAACCTACCTGATTGAGGGGATTCTAAGGGCGGCCGGTATTGCACCTGCTGTGCTGGGAACAATCAGCTACCGTTTTGAAGATACGGCTGTGGAAGCATCGCACACTACTCCAGAATCTACCGAGTTGCAGGCGGCTTTCCGACAATTGGCCGCTGCTGGAGCCCAAGCTTTCATCATGGAGGTTTCATCCCACTCCCTGGAACAGAAAAGGGTTGAGGGGTGTCATTTCGATGTGGGTATCTTCAGCAATCTGACTCGCGATCACCTTGACTATCATAAAACGATGGAGAGCTACCTGAGTTCAAAACAGCAGCTCTTTTCCAGGTTGCTGCAGCCGGATCAGTTTAAACCGGTTCGCAGGGCCGCTGTCAATATGGACGACGAGTATGGGGCGCAGATTGCCGCTGTTTCGGCTTGTCCGGTGATAAGCTACGGAGTTGATTACAACGGAGATGTCAAGGCCGAAGGAGTTGCGCTTTCCGTTAACGGTATTACCGGCACTCTGAAAACCCCCAAGGGCAATGTGGCTTTTACGTCACGGCTGCTGGGCCGGTTTAATCTTTATAATATCCTGGCGGCAGTTTCGGCCGGTATTGCTCTGGATCTGTCTTTGGAGTCGATCAAGGCTGGTATTGAGGGACACAAGGCCGTTCCAGGACGTATGGAGCGGGTTGAAAATTGTCATGATATTACCTTGCTGGTGGATTATGCCCACACCGGTGATGCACTTGAAAATGTGCTGAAAACCCTAAAAGAACTGGCAACAGGTAGAATCATTTCGGTCTTTGGCTGTGGTGGAGACCGTGATCCGGGTAAAAGACCTATTATGGGCGGAATAGCTGCGGGTATGAGTGATTTGGCGATAGTCACATCTGACAATCCACGCAGCGAAGATCCATTTATGATTATGGCACAGGTAAAAACCGGCATAGCACCATTAAATATTCGTGAGTACACAGTTACAGAACTGGCTGACGGTTTTAAAGATAAGGGTTTTGTTATGCTGGAAAACCGCCGCGATGCGATCCGTTTAGCAGTCAGCGTAGCTGTTCCTGGCGATATTATTCTGCTGGCCGGAAAAGGCCATGAAGATTACCAGATTATAGGTGCAACCAAACATCATTTCGATGACCGCGAAGAGGCCGCTGCAGCTTTTGTTGAGGTTAAAGCCTGATGTTTACGGTTACGGAGATAGCTGCCGCTACCGGTGGAGTAATTCATGGAGCTGGTGATAACCGGGTCAGCGGTGTTAGTACCGATTCACGTACTGTTAAGTCGGAACAGCTGTTTATTGCCCTGCGTGGGGATCGTTTTGACGGTCACGATTATATCGGTGAGGTGATTGCCAGGGGCATCAAGGTTGTAGTTGCTTCAGAACTGCCGCAAGGTGAAATTGCTAACGGGGTCAGTATTGTGGTTGTCGGTGACACACTGCAAAGTCTTGGTGATCTGGCTGCCGTCTATCGCAAACGGTTCGATCTGCCCATAGTAGGAATTACCGGCAGCAACGGCAAGACAACTACCAAAGAGATGCTGGCTGCCATTCTGGAGCAGACCGGACCCGGTTTGAAGACTGCCGGTAATCTGAATAACCTGATCGGTCTGCCGCAAATGATCTTCAAGCTGGAAAAACAGCATCGTTGGGCAATTCTGGAAATGGGCATGAGTGAGCCGGGTGAGATTGATCGTCTGGCAGAAATTGCCGCTCCCCAGACAGGTATAGTTTTGAACGCTTTTGCTGCCCACCTGCAGAGCATGGGCGACGTGGCAAGCGTAGCCAGGGCCAAAGGAGAGTTGCTGTTGAGGCTTCCTGCCGGAGGTTGTGCCATTGTGAATGCCGATGAT
>JBGSQR010000001.1:0-10246 GCA_041737975.1 Geobacterales bacterium
GCTCACTGTGCGGCCTTGGCAAAACAGCGCCCAATCCGGTGCTTTCCACTCTCAAGTATTTCCGTAAGGAATATGAATCCCATGTCGTTGATAAGTTCTGTCCGACCGGCCGTTGCAAGGCGCTTGCAAAGCCGGAGATCATTACGGAACTCTGCATAGGATGTACTGCCTGCGCCAAGGTCTGTCCGGTAGGTGCCATTATGGGTGAAGTCAAGAAGCCGCATCAGTTGGATGCGGAAACCTGTATCAGGTGCGGCGCGTGTGTGCCAAAGTGCAAATTCAATGCGATCAGGGGGATATAGTAAATGAGTGCTCATGTGGAAAACATCATATATATAAACGGTCGTCCGGTTGCCATTGAAGGGGAACGGAACCTGCTGGAAATAATCCGCAAAACCGGCATGGAACTGCCCACATTCTGCTATCACTCTGACCTGAGTGTCTACGGCGCCTGCCGGCTCTGTTTGGTGGAAATAGAAGGGCGCGGCATCGTCGGTTCCTGCTCAACCCCGCCTGAAGCAGGTATGAAGATCAAGACCCACACGGAAGAGATCAGGGAAATTCGCAAGATCTCGGTTGAGCTGCTGCTGGCCAACCACGACAACAACTGTCCGACCTGTTACAAAAGCCACAACTGCCAGCTTCAGAATCTGGCGCGCCAGCTTGGGGTTGAGTCGGTCCGTTTTCAGTCTGTGCTGAATAAAAAACCGGTTGACGTCTCTTCGCCTTCCATTATCCGTGATCCCAATAAATGTGTACTCTGCGGTGACTGTGTCCGGGTCTGTTCCGAGATTCAGGGGGTCGGTGCCATTGACTTTGCCTATCGCGGCCACAATGCGGCTGTACTGCCAGCCTTTGGCAAGGATCTGGGGGCGGTGGAATGTGTCAACTGCGGTCAGTGCGCCCTGGCGTGCCCGACCGGCTCTTTGAGTCTAAAACCGGAAATGGAAGAGGTTTGGAAAGAGCTGACCGATAAAGAAATTTACACTGTTGCAACCATCGCTCCGGCTGTCAGGGTGGCAATTGGTGAAATCTTCGGTATGGAGGCCGGTGCCGTCTCTACCGGGCAGATGGTCGCTGCACTCAAACTGCTTGGCTTTGACCAGGTTTATGACACTTCATATGCCGCCGACCTGACTATCATTGAAGAGGGGAGCGAATTCATCAAACGCAAGGTCGGCGGTGAAAAACTGCCGCAGTTCACCTCCTGCTGTCCAGCCTGGGTCAAATACATCGAACATTTTCACCCGGAACTGATGGATAATCTCTCGACCTGCAAATCTCCCCAGCAAATGTTCGGTGCCCTGCTGAAAGACCGTTTGCCCGAGTTGTTTCATATACCGAAGGAAAAAATCAAGGTTGTCTCAATCATGCCCTGTACGGCCAAGAAGTTCGAAGCCAAGAGGCCTGAGTTCACTGAAAACGGCATTGCCGACATTGACCATGTCATTACGACTTCCGAACTTGGCCGGATGATCAAAGGGGCCGGTATCCAGTTCAATGACCTGTCGCCGGAATCATTTGACATGCCGTTCGGGTTTGCCACCAGTGCCGGTGTTATCTTTGGCAACTCCGGCGGAGTCACGGAAGCGGCTCTACGCTTTGCTGTTGAGAAAATAACCGGCAAGCCGCTTGCAAAACTTGATTTTGTAGAGGTACGCGGCGAGGCAGGCATCCGTGAGGCTACCTTCGAGATAGACGGTATCGAAGTAAAGACCGCCATTGTACATGGTCTTAAAAATGCGGGTGCAATCGTTGAGAAAGTTGCCAAAGGCGAGTGCGAGTATGACTTCATTGAAGTAATGACCTGCCCGCAGGGGTGTATCAACGGCGGTGGCCAACCGATTAATCATTCTCACAACTACAAACAGCTCCGTACAAAGGGCCTCTACAACGCAGGCAAGATGTTCCAGTTGCACAAATCACAGGATAACGTCATGGTCAGCGAATGCTATCAGAAACATCTGGGCGAAGTCGGCGGCCATAAGGCGCACCACCTGCTGCATACCAAATACACGAAGCGATAAATGCCTGTGAAGCTTCAGTCGTATTAAGGTTAAAACAAATCAGCCGATGACAGTTCATTGCCATGGGGCACCTTTTGCAGGGTGCTCCATTTTTTTATCCAAACTTATTAAACAACTCCGTATTGTTTCCAGAAAGGTGTTAAAATAATGACAATTACTGAAAATCAGGAGGAAATCATGAAGTATACATTCTGGGCTGTATTATCCATTTTACTGTTTTTAAGTTCTCCCTGTCAGGCCGGTTTTTTTGATGATTTAACAAGGGATATTTTACCTTCGACTCAACAAAAATCTTCGCTTGATAACAGCACAATTGTTAAAGGGTTGAAAGAAGCTTTGGCCACCGGTACGGAGCGAGCCGTTATACAGGTGTCAAAAACTGATGGTTATTTTGGCAATCAGCTGATAAAGATTCTCCTGCCTGATAAGGTGCAGCAGGCGGCAGATTTACTGGGGAAAGTGGGATATCAGCAGCAGGTTGATGATTTTGTTCTGAGTATGAACCGGGCTGCGGAAAAGGCTGCACCGAAAGCTGCCAGGTTTTTTGGAGATGCCATTCGGGCAATGACTATTGAGGATGCTAAAGAAATTCTCAACGGTGGAGATAATGCTGCTACGAAGTTTTTTGAGAAGAAAACCAGAGCGCAGTTGTTTGAATCTTTCAAGCCAAGTGTTTCAAAAAGCATGGAGCAGGTCGGTACTGCTCGCGCATACAAGGAAATGATCGGCAAGTTTGAGTCAATTCCACTGGCTGCGCTCGTCGGGACACCGTCTCTGGACCTGGATGACTCCATAACCAATAAAGCTTTGGATGGCCTTTTCTTGATTGTTGGCGAAGAGGAAAAGAAGATCAGGACTAACCCTGCAGCACAGACAACTTCTCTGCTGAAAAAGGTTTTTGGTGGTGTTAAATAAACTTTGATTTGATAGTTTTCTGAAGAAGTCTAGAGAGATAAAAAAACCACATTCAGCAACATCGTGGACTTTTTATCTCTCTTTGTTTTTATGGGTTTTCTGGCAAGTCTTTCTTATACTTATCACTATATGGCCCAGCTGGTATCCCTGGGCCTGGGTAAGCAAAAACCTGCATGTTTGCTTGTTTCGCAAGTGGCATGTAATTGGGGGCAGCCTTTGTAACTGCTGCATTAACAGCTGCAACAATTAGCATGGCAATAGGGTGACCTCCACCGCTATTTGATGGTTGATAGACCATGGTTCTTTTGTCAGACCATAATGTTTCATCCGTTTTCCCCGATTTAATTACATAGGAGAATTCAACGGTGACTGTAGTAGTTAATACAAGATATTGTGAATCCCATCGTTCAATTGTTACGTATAAAACTGAGTCTGAACCGAATAGATCACAGAGACGTTTAGTGCTAGCGTTATGGACAAGAGTAGCGTCGCTGAGCCCCTCATCCTCTAATACCCGTTTAACAAGATTAACAGGAAAAACGTAATAACCTTTTTCGCCGAGTGGCATTGAAATTGTGGATAGGAAATAATCAGCTGCAGTAACTTCAACGCTTTTATTTACAACCGGCACAACCAAGATTGAGTGAGGATCTTGTCCCCTGAATTTTGTCAAATCTTTAGGTGTGTGTTGGACGCATCCAAAAAGTAGTGTTGCACAAATAACAGTGGCGCAAACCTTTATTATTTTCATTATTTTAGCTCCGGTTTCACGGGTGCTGTTTTCACCGATTTATTTGATTTTTCAGCGATTAGGATCATCTTTTTCATCAAAAACTTAGACTCTGGCCATAATTCCGATTCTTTTTTGAAAAATAATATAGAATCCATTGTTTTACCTGATTCTAATAAGGTATATCCGTATTCAGCAAATATTCCTGGTGGGATTTTAGCATTTGAAGATTCGGCATCTTCAATAATTTCTTTTAGTCCCTCAAGGTATTCTGCTTTTTCAGCTGGATTGCAATAGTGATTATACAGATTCTTTTCGTAAGAGCCCCAATTGTATTGAGTCTGAGCACAGCCACTTAAAAAAAATAAAAAAGATAACACAATTAATGGTTTCATTTTTCACCTATTTAATGTTGAAAGTTTTTAATTCATTTTCTGCAAAAAATGTTTGATGCAAAATCACTTGCCCATGGCTTTTAATAATAATTTGATGTGTACCTTTCTCAATTAATAAAACATTTGGCCTACCATCAAAGTCACCTGAAGTCCCAACCTTAATGCCATCAATAAAAACCTCCGAGTCTTTTGGCCCCCCTTGTACTGAAATTGTTGGTCTTGTATCGATTGTTCTGACGGTGGTTGATGGCATTGAACATCCTAAAAGCATACAAATAATAATAACTAAAAATAAATGTCGCATTGAACTCTCCTTACTTAAATTCAGTTACAATTAATGATGATATCATATTGTTTTTTATTGAGCCCTCAATGGTTTCACAAGCAGATCCTTCATTGGTTTCCGAATCACCGAAGAACGATACAATTTTAATAGTAGCAAGTTTAGTCGCAGGTAATTCGATTTCAAAGCCCGTTTGATTGCTAATAACTTTTTTTCCAGAGCTTAGGACTTGTAATTTATCACCAATTTTTAAACCTTGCCGACTGCCACCACTTATAAAAATATTATTGTCTTCAATAGCTAATACGCTTGTTCGCCACTGTCTTTCATCGAGAGTTGCCACAATGCGATCAATTACATCTGAAACAGCAGCAGCAATAGCCCTATCATTTAAAGTGGCATCGTACTCAGCTCGGCTACCAAACCCAGCAATCTCACCTGATTCAGTATTTGCTTCTCCTGTGCCAGATGCTGAAAAAAAAGCGTGCCCTGTTTTTGCGTCAACAAGTCTTATCTCCACTGTTGCTCTAGCGACCTGATTTTTTGTTGAGCTAAGAAAACCACTTTTACCACCGACAGATCTGCCAAATTCAGTCACTGAGCCAACAATCAGAGTGTCTACCCCAATCATTTTCGAATCTGATATATATTTTTGTTCTAACTCAATTTTTTTGATATCAGGTCGTTCAAAAATAAGAAATTTACCTGACTTGACAAGTCGACTTGACAGCATGTCAGAAGCTTGTTTTCCAATCCTATCGAATTGCTCATCGGTAAAAAGGGCTCTTCCGTAGTTTGTTTCATTAGAAAAGCGTGAAACTGCCAATTTACGTTTATAGCTTTTTACAGTAGGAGCCAATATCAATTTCTGTGCATGAATTTGCTGGGTTTTTGGAACGGTAGCTTCAATTTGATCAGTTCGCTCAGAAACGGTTGCACATCCAAAAAAGGTTAAAACAGGAATGAGACAAATAAATTTTGAATAAGTTTTCATGGACATGTCTCCTGATGATATTAGCTTTATACTTAACAGAATGTGAGCAACATAAAATACAATTCGAATATTAGCAACATCATAGTTTGTTTATAAAAAAGGTGTCTAATTAATTTTTTTACTAAAAAAATAACAATGTTGTGAAGATAATTAATAGGGCTAGAATATTATTTTGAATAAACATAACAGTGAGGTGTTTTAAAGGATTTTTCTTGACATTTTGCAGAATTGGTAATACCAATTGCCATGACATTTTTTAGATGTTTGGAATACTGTCTTTTGATGTTTTTTATATAGAAGTAAATAATTTTTTTAAAGTAAATGTTTAGCTAAACCTGCTTTAAAACCATTGGTGACGCTAACAGGCAGTAGACTGTATAGTCTTATTATTTGATAGGAAACAGTGCATGTATGATGTAATAAGAGCTTTGAAATTGAATTAATTGATAGGCTGATTTAGTAATATATTTGGTATTACCAATTACAATTTGGCTTGTATAGCCATGCTATTGAAAGTTGATCAGGAGACATATGAAAGCGCTTCCAAGACTTCTCAGAAACAATAGAAAATGGTCCGAAAAAGTAAGATTGACTGAGCCCGGTTTTTTTTCCAAGCTTGTGCATCAGCACACACCGGATTATCTCTGGATCGGCTGCTCCGATAGCCGTGTCCCTGCCAATGAAATTGTCGGTTTGCTGCCTGGTGAACTGTTTGTGCATCGAAATGTTGCCAATCTGGTAATTCACACGGACATGAACTGTCTGTCCGTATTGCAGTATGCTGTTGATATCCTCAAAATCAAGCATGTTATTGTCTGCGGCCACTACGGCTGCGGCGGAATCAAATACGCCATGGATAATAAAGCACATGGACTGGTTGATAACTGGCTGCGCCATGTGCGCGATACCTATCAGCGGAATCATCAGCAGTTGGATTCCATCAGCGGAAAAACAGCCAGATTGAGAAGACTGTGCGAGTTGAATGCGATTGAGCAGGTTGTAAATGTTGGTAATACGACAATTATTCAGGATGCATGGGAGCGGGGGCAGGACGTAACTGTCCATGGCTGGATCTATGATCTGGCAGATGGATTGGTGAAGGACCTGGAGGTGAGTCTCTCCACACGTAGTGAACTGGAGGCATTGCAGAGAAGGGTATGATTCTGCTGCTTTCGAAAAGTGAAGCCGGGAGTGCCGGCATTAGTGGCTGTTGAGTAACACCTCATCTTAGTAGAACGAACCTGACCAGGAGATTGATCACATGCAGAAGCAGAAATTCAAAAAAGTAATGGCTGCAAATCGAGGCGAGATTGCTATTCGTATTTTCCGTGCCTGTGCTGAACTGGATATCAGTACTGTTGCGATTTATTCGGAAGAAGACAAACTGTCGCTTCACCGCTATAAGGCTGATGAAGCCTATTTGATCGGAAAAGGCAAGCAGCCAGTCGATGCCTATCTGGGCATTGACGAGATCATTGCCCTGGCTCTCAAGATTGGAGTAGATGCAATCCACCCCGGCTATGGTTTTCTGTCGGAAAATGCTGAATTTGCCGAGAAGTGTGAGAATAATGGAATTGTGTTCATCGGTCCCACCGCAGCAATGCAGCGAGCCCTCGGTGATAAGGTGGCAGGTCGTAAAGCAGCCATTTCTGCCGGTGTAAGCGTAGTACCTGGTACTGAAAACCCGATCCAGACCGAAGCAGAAGCATTGGCTTTTGCCAAAGAGTGTGGCTACCCGATCATCATCAAGGCTTCATCGGGAGGCGGCGGTCGCGGTATGCGTGTTGCCCATGATGAAAAAGAACTTCTGGAAGGGCTGGTGGCCGCCAGCAGCGAGGCAAAAGCTTCCTTTGGCAATGCCGAGGTTTTTCTGGAGCGTTACCTGCTGAACCCCAAGCATATTGAAGTCCAGATCATGGGTGACAATTACGGCAATCTGGTACACTTCTACGAGCGTGACTGTTCCGTACAGCGTCGTCACCAGAAGGTAGTTGAGTTTGCACCTTCACTCTGTCTGGACGATCAGCAGCGCGAAGATCTCTGTAATGCCGCATTGAAGATTGCCGGTAAGGTCGGCTATCGAAATGCAGGCACTATCGAATTTCTGGTGGATCAGCAGGGGCGCCATTACTTTATCGAAATGAACCCGCGGATTCAGGTTGAGCACACGGTCACGGAAATGATTACTGGCCGTAACCTGGTTCAGAACCAGATTCTGATTGCCAGCGGTCATGCCCTTTCGGATCCGGAAATTGATATTCCTTCCCAGAGCGCAATCCAGATGCGTGGTTATTCCATCCAGTGCCGTGTGACAACTGAAGATCCGGAAAACAATTTTGCCCCTGACTTCGGCATGCTGACCACCTATCGCTCTGCCGGCGGCTGCGGAGTTCGTCTGGATGCCGGCAATGCAACAACCGGAGCCAGAATTACCCCCCATTATGATTCAATGCTGGTCAAGGCGATTACCTGGGGACTCACCCTGGAGTCGGCTGCCCACGTCATGGACAGAGCCCTGCGTGAATTCAGGATCCGTGGTGTGAAAACAAATATCGGTTTCCTTGAAAACGTTGTGTCCCATCCGGTATTTCTGAAGGGTGAATGTGATACGTCGTTCATAGAAAAACACCCAGAACTGTTAATTATCCCTGTTAAAAAGGATCGCGGCACCAAGATCCTCAACTTCCTTGGCGATGTTGCTGTCAACGGTACTCCCGGTGTAGCCAAGAGTGTCAAGTCCAGTGACTTTCAGGACGCTCCGGTACCTGAAATCAACACAATTATCGCCAGACCGGCCGGCACTCGCGACCTGCTCAAGCAGCTGGGACCGGAAGGTTTATCCAAATGGATTCTGGAGCAGAAGAAACTTCTGCTGACCGATACAACAATGCGTGACGCCCATCAGTCCAACCTGGCCACACGCGTCCGTTCTTATGATATTATCAAGATTGCTGAGCCCACGTCCTATCTGGGCGCAGAAATATTCTCGCTTGAATGCTGGGGTGGCGCCACCTTTGACGTTGCCATGCGCTTTCTGAAAGAAGATCCCTGGCAGCGTCTGCATGCCCTGTCTGAAAAAATACCTAATGTAATGCTGCAGATGCTCCTGCGCGGATCAAACGCCGTCGGTTATACAAACTATCCTGACAATGTAGTGCAGAGATTTGTTCAGGAGGCAGCAGCTTCCGGTATCGACATCTTCCGCGTCTTTGACTCATTGAACTGGACAAAAGGGATGCAGGTGGCCATGGAAGCGGTACAGAAGAGCGGCAAGGTCTGTGAAGCTGCCATCTGCTATACCGGCGATATCATGGATCCGAAGCGGGACAAGTATCCACTGGAGTATTACATCAGTATGGCAAAAGAGCTGGAAAAGATGGGTGCCCACATCCTTGCCATCAAGGATATGGCCGGTCTGTTGAAGCCATTTGCCGCTCACAAGCTGGTCAAGGCTTTGAAGGAAAACATCGGCATCCCGGTTCAGCTGCATACTCACGACACCTCATCAAACGGCGCAGCCACACTGCTGATGGCCAGTGAAGCCGGTGTTGACATTGTTGATGCCGCCCTATCTTCCATGTCGGGCGTATCGGCGCAGCCGAGCCTGAATGCCATCGTCTCTGCCCTGGAAGGCACCGAGCGTGATCCACTAGTCAATGCCCGTGGTCTGCAGCAGCTCTCCAACTACTGGGAAACGGTCCGTGATTATTACGAGCCGTTTGAATCCGGTCTCAAGAGTGGCAACACGGAAGTCTACATGCACGAAATCCCGGGTGGCCAGTATTCCAACTTCAAGCCGCAGGTGGCCGGTATGGGTCTCTTGCACAGATGGGAAGAGTGCAAGGAAATGTACGGCAAGGTCAATCACCTCTTTGGCGATATTGTCAAGGTAACCCCCACCTCCAAAGTTGTCGGTGATATGGCTATCTTTATGGTCAAAAACAACCTTGAACCAGCTGACCTATTTACCACAAAAGACGAACTGGCCTTCCCGGAATCGGTTGTGGGCATGTTCAAGGGACAACTGGGACAGCCTCATAATGGCTGGCCTGTGGAACTGCAGAAAATTATTCTCAAGGGCGAAAAGGCGATCACCTGTCGTCCGGGTGAACTTTTGGAGCCGGTTGATTTTGAAAAGGAACGTGCAGCATTGGCAGAGAAGCTTGGTCACCCCATTGATGACAAAGCACTGCTGTCCCATATTCTCTACCCGAATGTTTATCCTGACTTCGATAAACACTGTCAGGACTACTCGGATACTTCGGTTATTCCTACTCCGATCTTCTTTTATGGTATGGAAGCCGGTCAGGAAACGGTATTTGACATCGAGCCGGGTAAAACTCTGATACTGATGCTGAACTCGATCGGCAAGAGACATTCCGATGCCACACGCACAGTCAGCTTTGAGCTTAACGGCAATTCACGTTCGGTACAGATTCGCGACAAATCGGTCAAATCCGGAGTTGTTGTTCGCGACAAGGCCGACAGGACCAATCCGAACCAGGTCGGCGCACCAATGCCGGGTAAAGTCTTCAAGGTCAACGTCAAGCCGGGGTATGTTGTCAAGGCTGGCGATGTACTGATGGTAACCGAAGCCATGAAGATGGAAACCAACATCAAGGCTAAGATTGACGGAATTATTGCAGATGTAAGATTTAACAAAGGCGACAGCGTTGAAAAAGATGATCTGGTTGTAGTCTTGGAGTAGTTTCTCCTGGGCAGCATATCTGCGCCCGGTTGATCATACGGCCGGTCAATCGACCGGCCGGGGCATATTTTTTATTTGAGTAAATGATATTAAGGGAGATTTGCAGTTGATACAGGAGTTTTGGCGCACCGGAGCAGCGCCTGTTTGATTAGGCTTATGGATTATTCCGTAAGCCTTTTTTTTGCAATAAAAAT
>JBGSQR010000104.1:0-9348 GCA_041737975.1 Geobacterales bacterium
GCTTTGATGTCAGCGATATCAGACAGCTGATCCAGTTGTAGCTCCACGCTGGTCATTACGATCGACTTTGCAGAATCTGCCGGGCGTACTGTTGCGGTTATTACAGCGTAACCTGCTTTTTTGAGTTCCTGGCTAAAGGCATCTTTAACTATTTCAGTTGCGGAAGTTGTGCTGAGTATTTCATCAATTTTTTTGTTCTGATCATTTTTTACTGTTCCAATGACCCATTTGATGTTTTCAGCTTTCGTCTGCTGATCAGCAGCAGAAACAAGATGCAGGGTTCCAGAGCCTCCCCGTACAGTTGTTACTGGTTCATAGAATATGGAAACATCTTTCGCATAGCGGACACAGCCGGAACTGAAAGCAATAACAATAAGAAGAGAAAACAGAAGGAAAAGTGTGCTTGTTTTTGATGTATTCATTTTTAACCCCTTTTAATGATGGAAGCTTGCTTTTCAAATACGATAAGTTATTTGGTTGGTGTCTGTTGTTGCATTTGTTCCAGCACCACAGGTGGCTGAATCGGTTGTAACTGTGAAACGGGTGGTTTAATCGGTTGAATCGACTGTTCTGGAGGTGCCGGTATTTGAGTTGATTGAGTTGGTGGTGCTGGTGGTATTACCGCATTGGCAGGCGGATTTTGAAGAGTTGGCTTAGTTGGCGGAACCGACTGAACAACAACAGGTTTCTCCAGGCATTGGCCGATGGAACCTTCTGCGCAGATCCGTTTGTCAACCCAGATCGCGTTATCCAGAACCGCCCCTTTCATATCTGCTGCCGTAATTGCTGATTGAAAGAAACTTGCCATCTTTAAGTTGGCGCCTTTTAAGTCTACCCTCTCCAAATTTGATTCGGTGAAGTCTGCACGTTCCAGGTTGGCTTTACTCAGGTTGGCACCTTTCAGATTAGCTCTGCTCATATTCAGGCCGATCAGGTTCAACCCGCTGAGATTTGAGCCGGACAGGTCACGTGATGTTCTTAAGATAGACATAACCTGAGGAACAGTCATTTGTACATTGGGTGCAAGCTCATTGACGGCCTCGTCGTCATCGAACTCTTGTCGGACTTTCTTTTTAGGTTTGGGAGTATTCTTCCCAGAGTCTGTTATTTGCTCAGGTAGGGCTGCTGTTGGTGCTTCCGGTTGTGTTCCGGAAACACCAACATTAAGGTTGTAAGTCTCTTCTGCCGAGACAGTTGTGGACGAGATCGGAACTGAAATCAGATAAAGTAAAAAACAGACCAGTAAAATTGAATTACAATGTGGTGACATCATTACCCCCTGGACCGCTTTGAATCAAGCTGCCAGCTAAGATAGCACCAATCGCGAAAAATGGAAATAGCGAGCTGTTTTATTACGAAACCGCATATGTGTCGATGATATGGCGAGCTATGCTGCGTTTGGGCGGCAGAATCGGCATCTGATTTAAATTGAACCATTGCGCATCTTCCAGTTCGTTATGGTCAACCACAATTTCACCACTGGAATAGTCAGCCACAAAGCCGGCCATCATCTGGGCCGGGAATGGCCAGTTCTGGCTGCCGGTATAGCGAACATTTTCTATCTTTATACCGGTTTCTTCAAATACTTCACGGACTGCACATTCCTCCAGAGACTCGCCGAAGTCCACAAATCCGGCCACCAGACTGTATCTGCCAGGAACCCATTCCGCTTTGCGGGTCAGCAGCACCTGGTCGCCCCGTTTGACCAGTATGATTGCGCAAGGATGAATATGCGGGTAGTGCTCAGCTTTACAGTCGCTGCATTTTCTGCCCCAGCTGCCGTAAACGGGCGCTGTCAGGCCACCGCAACGGGAACAGTAGCCGCTCTGTCCAATCCAGTGCAGGATCTGTTTGGCCAAACCTCCCAGGGTCATGGTTTGAAAATCCATGCGGATGTCAACGGTTGTGAACATTTCGGTTGTATAAGTTGGCTCAATTGTCAGGCTGGTACTGATATTGAAAGCACGCAGTGGTTTACCCTTCCAGTTGCCTATGACAAGAGGCGACTGTTGTGGTGTCAGCCATGCAGGCAGATCTCCTTCAGGAAGGCAAAGCGAGTCATTTTGTTCCTTCAATACCAGGCTGTTGCCCTGAATAATTGCCCAGTAACCGGTTTCAACAGGTTGCTCTTGTTGCTGGTAGCCAAGCGAAAAATCATTTTTAATCAGGGAAAAATTGTAGGGCAGGTTAATCAATTCAGGAAAAGGCATAAGGTTCCTCAGGAGTAGAAAATATTGGTATCAGGTGTTTTATAAACGACATTTTTGTATCAATATAAGGTGTTGCTGTCAAGGTATGTGGTCAGACTTGACGAATGGAGAAAAAATTAACATAATGCCTGCAATGTTTACTTTCAAACCTTCATCAAAATACCTTCTTGTTCTGCTGGTTCGCTTGTCCCTGTCAATTCTGCTTTTCTGGTATCTGTTCTGTCTGTTTATTTCCCCTGGAAATGGAACTGCTGTTAAGGATGTCTCTTTTCCAGCCGGCAGCGGGGTCAGAAAACTGGCGGCAGAACTCAAGGCGGGTGGGATTATCCGCAGTTCCTGGCACTTCATCCTGGTCAGCAGGCTCAGGGGGCAAGCGCAACGTCTCAAGGCCGGAGATTATCGTCTTAATGATTCCATGGATGTTGCAACTATTCTGAATAAGCTGGTTAACGGGGAGGTGGATTTCCGTCGTTTTGCTCTGCCGGAAGGTTATTCAATGTATCAGGCAGCAGAACTGCTGGAACAGAAGGGCTTTTTCAGTAAGGAAGAATTTTTGAAGGCTTGTCGCGATCCTCTGGTGATGTCTGGCCTGGGTATTCGCGCTGAAAGCGCTGAAGGATACCTTTATCCTGCCACCTATAACCTTACAAAAACCGGCACTGCTGAACAGCTCGTTTCACAGATGACTCAGCGTTTTGAAAAGGCTTATACCGGTATTGGCCCGGCAGTGACATCGCTTTCCAGACATGATGCCGTAATACTGGCTTCCATGATCGAAAAAGAGGCTGTTACAGCAGAAGAAAAACCGTTGATTTCATCTGTGTTTCATAACCGGTTGCGGATCGGCATGCCGCTGCAGAGCGATCCCACGGCTGTTTACGGTGTGCGGGCCTTTAGTGGAAAAGTCAAAAAAGCGGATATTTTGCGTGTATCGCCATACAATACCTACATGATCAATGGATTGCCTCCCGGTCCAATCGGTAATCCGGGTGCGGATGCCATTAAAGCGGCACTGAATCCTGCAAAAACACCTTACCTATATTTTGTTGCCCGCCGGGACGGTACACACCAGTTTTCCAGTTCTCTGACGGAGCATAACCAGGCGGTCAGACAGTTTCTTAGGTAAGGGCGAGTCCCGGCTTTCAATCATCCAGCCCTTTATCAGCATCCTCAATCAAAATCTCCAACTCAGCCAGAGTAATCTCCTTGATCCCCAGGCAATGTGCTTCCGGTGCTGCTATCAGACTGATTCCCGAATCTGGTATCAGGTCTTTTCCGGCTTTTTTACAGGCCAGATTGGCAAGTCTGACAATGATCAGCAGAATGTCGTTATTGTCAAAATCGTCTCTGTGGTGGTTAATGGCGATATTGCCGTACGACTCTGGAAGTGACCAGGTTTGCATCAATCTAAGGCCGACCTCTTCATGCATGCGAGCCATAACTTCATTGATTAGTGTCGCTGAAAAAGTTGCTGTTGTTTCCTTGCTGCTGCTGTTATCGTCCAGTACTTTCAGGATTGCCAACTTGCCAATATCGTGGAGTAGCCCGCCCATAAAGGCTTCTGACACCAGGTTTGTATAACCGGTTTTCCTGGCCAGCCATTTGGCTCCTACTGCACAGGAGAGGGCGTGGGACCAAAGATCCTGCATGTATTTGTTCAGGATGGCATTCTCTGATTTATAAATTTCAAGTTGGGATGCGACCATGGCCAGGTTGGCAATTTCCTGGGCACCCAACCTGACAACAGCATCCTTGATAGTGGCAACTTTGGACAGGCCGGCATAGAAAGATGAGTTTGCCACTTTCAGCACCTGACTTGAAAGTGACTGGTCTTCACTGATCTGTTCAATGATCTGATCTATTTTGAATTCCCGATTGGATAGCATCTGCTGAAGTTTTACCGCAACAGAATGGAAAACCGGCAGGTTGTTCAGGTCACCGGCCAGATGCTCATTGATCAGCTCGACGAGCGGTTTTTCTTGTTTCATTGCTTGACTCCCAATAATCTTTTTAGCTCCTGCAGTGGCCGAGGTTTGCCCAGGCGTGGTAGTTCGGTCAGTATTTCCTTCATGGATACCAGACCACGTGCACCTTTGACAAGACCATCTTCAACCAGGGTTACCATACCTGATGTTTCAATGCTGATCCGGCGGATATCGTATGAACTTTTGTTGCTCAGGATGGCGTTTTTAACCATTTCATTCATTACCAGCAGTTCAAAAATACCGGTCCTGCCTTTATAGCCGGTAAAGCGGCAACTCTTGCAGCCGCGACCGATGCGGAATTCTGCTCCTACCAGATCATTGGCGCTGACACCAAGACGAGAAAGATCCATTGGTGTTGGTATGTAAGGTTCTGAACATTCTGTGCAGATGCGCCGTAGTAGGCGTTGAGCTACAACGCAAACAACTGTTGAAGAGATCAGGAAGGCTTCTATTTCCATGTTCATCAAACGGACCAGGCCGCCGATACTGTCTTCTGTGTGAAATGTGGTCAATACCTTGTGGCCGGTTAGAGCCGCCTGGATGGCTGTTTCAGCGGAGAAGTGGTCTCGGATCTCTCCCAGAACGATTATGTCAGGATCCTGGCGCACAATATGTCGCAACGTTTCCTCAAAAGTTACACCGATCTTGGTATTGATGGAGCATTGGGAGATGCCGTCAATGACGTATTCAACTGGATCTTCAGCGGTAATAATACTGGTGTTGATGTTGTTCAGATAGTTCACGCAACTGTAGAGGGTGCTGGTTTTGCCTGACCCGGTTGGCCCGGTAATAATCATGACTCCTGTGGGTACTTCCAGCGCTTCGTAAATGAAGTGTTCCAACATGCGGGGTGCCATGCCGATTTCGTTGATATCCAGCAGGGATCCCTTATTGTTTAGCAGTCTCAGAACTATTTTCTCGCCATAGATGGTGATAAAGAAGGATACACGCATGTCCAGATTGATACCGTGCTGACGACTGGCAAACAGGATTCTGCCATCCTGATGACGTCGTTTCTCGGCAATGTCGGTTTGGGCCATGACTTTGATGCGGGTTGAAAGCTGTGGTGCGATTTCTTTGGGATAATCCTTGTGCTGCTCCATTACTCCGTCACGACGGAAGCGGACGCGAAACCTGTCTTTCATCGGTTCAATATGAATATCGCTGGCGCAATCTGCGATGGCTTCTTCGAAGAGGGCGTTGATCATTCCGATGATGGAATTTTCATCGGAAAGTGAGGTTGTTGTGGAACGTTCAATGGCGTTGAGCGCCTGAGTGACAGATTCTTTAGATGCGATGGCGGAATTGAAGCTGCTGCCAAGATAATTCTGCAGTTTGTTTCGTGCTCTTTTATCCAGCGGATCGGCAAACGCGATCAGGACGCTGTCTCCTTCACGTTTGACCGGTACGAAGGAGTGTTCTCGACAGATATCCAGCGGAATGCTTGCAAATAGGGATTTGTCCAGGTTGACAAAATCAAGTTCGATTAGCGGATAGCCCAGTTGATAAGAAAGAGTTTCCAGCAGTTTACGCTCTTCAATGAAACCGCTGTTGACCAGCACATCACCCAGACGTTTTTCATCCTTTGATTCTTTCTGTATCCCCAATGCCTGTTGCAAGTCGGCTTCGCGCAGATAGCCCAACTCAACCAGCAGATCACCAAGGCGTACATTGACCTGGTTCTTCCTCAATGTCACCTGGATTTGTTCTGTGGTAACGTATCCCAAATCCAGAAGAGTGTCTTTGAGGGTCTTTTGAGTGGTCAGTTTGGATCGAACTCGTTGAGCATATGATAACTGCTGCTCGGTTATCAGGTTCTCATGGAGGAGTAGTTCGGCTATAAGCCCGGGTTTTGGCTCGACCGCTGCAACGGATATGGTTTTATTTTCCTGCTGCATAGTGATTTCCATCCTGATTAGATTTTAAATATCTATAACATTGATTAACGTTAAAATAAATTAGTTTGAAACAGAAGTAGTTTTGGCAGGAATAATGTCTATGACTGTGACCTCTGGTGGTGCCATAAAGCGAATGGGTGGTCCCCAGGTTCCGGTACCGTTACTGACATGGATTTTTGAGCTGCTTTTCAAGTTTGTTGTGCCGCTGGGGATGGGAAACTGAAATTTAGTCAGCAGATAAAACGGGAATATCTGTCCGCGATGTGTATGACCGGAAAGTTGCAGGTCAAACAGACCTTCCACTTCTGATGGTACAACTGGTCGATGCTTGAGGTGCAGGTGGAACTGTCCGGTCGGTAATGATTTTAACAATGCTTCCTCGTTCATGGCTGGTGCGGGTAGGGACATCCGCTGCCAGGCTGCATCGTCTATTCCGCTGATAGTCATTCCATTTGGCAGGGTAATAAAGCTGTTGCGCAGAAGTTTGAATCCTGACGCTTCTGTTATATCAAGAGATTGTTGCAGGCCTGCATAGTATTCGTGATTCCCTGTAACGGCATATTTGCCCAGTGGTGCAGGAACAGCTGCAATCATGGCGGTCATTTTCTGATAATTCTTGATGCTGTCCTGACGTGACAACCGGCCATCAATTAAATCACCGGTGGATACCAGTATGTCTGGTTTTGTTTCTTTGACCACCTGTAACATCTTATTCAGTCTTTCTTCACGTATGATAAGCCCGAGATGTACGTCAGATATTTGTGTAATCCTTATTCCTGGGGATGTGGGAGAAAGCTTGTCTGTCTTGATTGTGATTTTATTGGTTTGGATGTTGCTAGCTTCCATGTAACCATAGATGGTAATTCCAATTGCCAGTAAAAAAGCAATTTCTACGGTTATATGTGGGCGAAAAAGGTAGGGGGTTGTTGAGCTTTTGCGGCGGTTGAATTGTCGCAAAATTATGGAGAATATATCAAGAGTCAGGAGGATGGTAACAAGGATGAAGAGAAAGCCCATCCAGGTAAAGCCGGGCCAGGCTATGGCTTTTGCAATCAGATCAAAATCGTTCACTTCAAATATTCTGACCAGAACAGGAGCAATGGTAGTAAAACAAAGCCAGCTGGAAATGATTATCGAAGATCGCCTGGAAAAGCGGAAGCTCTGTTTGAACCTGATGTAAACATAGCAATGCATTCCACCATACAGTAGCAAAAATGTTATCAGGAAAAGAGTCATAAAACGTGCTCCTTGACACCTGCGAAAGTTCTACGATGGACAGGTGTTGGTAGTAGCAAGCTGATGGCTTCCATGTGGGAGAGGCAGCCGTAACCTTTATGATTTGTAAATCCATAGCCAGGATAAACCTGATCAAAACCCCTCATTATGCGATCACGGCTGACTTTGGCAATAATAGAGGCTGCGGCGATGGAAAGGCTGAGTGAGTCGCCTTTTTTTACGGTCTTTTGGGGGATGTTAGTTTCAATGGGGGAGATCCCGTCAATCAACAGAAAGTCCGGTTGTGGCGAAAGTGCTGCGACGGCTTCCAACATTGCGTGACGAGTGGCCTGCAGGATGTTGATCCGGTCAATCAACTGGGCATCGCCGCTGCCAATGCCTACTGCAATGGCCAGATCCATGATGACATCAAAGAGGCGATCTCGTGTTTCCGGAGACAGCTTTTTTGAATCATCCACGCCGGGAATACGCAAACCTTCCGGCAGAATAACAGCAGCAGCAATGACCGGACCGGCCAGAGCGCCGCGACCGGCCTCATCAATACCGGCAATAGTCATGAAGCCTTTATTGCGGGTCTGAATTTCAAGCGCCAGTGTGTCAAGTGGTAAAATATCGAAGAGCTCATTCTGTGTCATGGGACTCTCAAAAAAAAACCCCGCAAAAAGCGGGGTTCATTGAAGTTATTTTGCGCCGGCAACATACTTCTTTTCGCGAATTCTGGCAGCCTTGCCGCGCAGTTTACGCAGATAGTAGAGTTTTGCACGACGGACGTGGCCGCGTGTAACAATTTCGATTGCTTCGATGCTAGGTGAATGAAGTGGGAAAATCCTTTCAACACCAATACCGTTGGAAATTTTGCGAACTGTGAAAGTTTCGCGAATACCACCATTCTGGCGACCGATACAGACGCCCTGATATGCCTGGATACGCTGCTTGTCACCCTCAACAATCTTTACCTGTACTTTAACAGTATCCCCAACTTTGAAAGTTGAGATATTTTTCTTCATCTGTTCCATTTCCATAAAGTCAATGATGTTCATTGTATCTTCCTCCTCTAATCTCTCTTTGAAAAAAATTATACTTCTTAAATACTTCCTCTCAGGCGATCAAGCATTATTGAAGCTGCTGACCGGACTGAAAGGTGATTATATGATCCTGGGCCTGAAATCGGTTCCAGTATGTGATTTGCTGCTTCAAAACATTCATCTGTCAAACCCCAGCCTGTTCCTAAAAGTAACAGGTATGGCTGGTCCGACTCTTCAAGCATGCTGCGCATATTCTTAAAATCAGTACTGTTTTGTCGCTTTGATGCACCAGTAATAATTGTCTGAACCGGTTTTGCGAAATTATTCTGAAACTCAGAAATAGCATCTTTCAGGGTTTCACAGATATGAATTATACCCAAGGCTTCCTTGCGGTCCGGATTGTAATTTGCACCCCAACCTTGTTGCCAGTGTCCAGCTATGCGCTGAGCAAAATTACGTTGCTCCTGCGATGGAGTCACTATGTAAAATCTGTCAAGGTCGTAACTCCTGGAGGAACGCGCTATGTCGTGCAGGTCCAGGTTTGTCAGGGCAGTTGTTACTATTTCACGATGCTTGTTATAAACCGGATAATGCAGCAGAGCAATGGCCAGGTTATTTATCGGCTGAGCCATTTTCTCTCTCCATTTCCGCCATCAGCTTTCTGTCTTCTTTGCTAAGTGAAAAACCATTTAAAAGGTCTGGTCGCAGTTGCAATGTCTTTCTTAATGATTCTCGTCGTCGCCACTTTCTGATGTGTTCATGGTTGCCGGAGAGCAGAATATCTGGAACCGGCAGTCCTTTAAATAGTGGTGGACGAGTATACTGTGGGTATTCAAGCAGTCCATCACAAAATGAATCTGTTTCTGCTGATTCGCTGCTCCCCAGGACACCTGGGATCAGTCTGGTTATGGCATCAACAATTGTCATTGCAGCAATTTCGCCGCCAGATAAAACAAAGTCACCGATTGATATGTCATCATCCACATATAGCTGG
>JBGSQR010000107.1:0-4518 GCA_041737975.1 Geobacterales bacterium
GACTGTCCCTCCCCATCCATCATGGCCATGAACACATCTTCAAGAGTTGGATCAGGAATCTTATCCTGCAACAGCAGTTTTAGTCTTTCTGGCGTGTCACAGGCCAGCAGTTTTCCACGGTGCAGCAGGCCGACCCGGTCACAGCGGTCTGCTTCGTCCAGATAGGCGGTTGCGACGATAATGGTTACACCCTCGCCGCGCAGTTCATGCAGGATGCGCCAGAAATCGCGCCTGGAAACCGGGTCTACGCCATTGGTCGGCTCATCCAGAAGCAATACTTCCGGTTTGTGGATCAGGGCGCAACAGAGCCCCAGTTTCTGTTTCATACCGCCGGAAAGTTTGCCTGCCTGCCGACCTATAAATGGTGTCATGCCGCTGAAAGCCAACAAACGCTCGGTTCTGGAAACCCTTTCTGTTTCCTCAACATCAAACAGGTCAGCATAAAACCTGATATTTTCTCCAACAGTCAGATCCGGATAAAGCCCGAATCGTTGGCTCATGTAACCGATTTCGCTCTGCACCGACCCCAGTTTTGTGCTCAAGCGGCCAAGCAGGCGTGACTCGCCTTCTGTCGGGTCCATAACACCGGTTAGCATACGCAGGGTGGTGGTTTTGCCGGCACCGTCCGAACCAACCAGACCAAACAGTTCACCTTTGGTAATTGTCAGATTCAGGTTATTCACGGCTGTCAGGTTGTGGAAGCGCTTTGTGAGGTTTGTGGCGGTTACGGTCATGTTGTGCCTGAAAATTTATTGGTTATGACTTTTTCTCAATCAGTTCAATTACCGCATCTGCCGGCATGCCCGGTTTCAGTTCCATCTTGGGATTGGGCAGGGTGATCTTTATCCGGTAAACCAGCTTGACCCGTTCTTTCTCGGTCTGAACATTTTTAGGAGTGAATTCGGCCTGTGCCGAGATGAAGCTGATTCGTCCGTCAAACCAGCGGCCCGGCCAGGTGTCTGTTTTTACACGGGCTGTTTGTCCGACTTTTACACGTCCCAGTTCATTTTCAGGGATGTAGGCCCGTAGCCAGACTTCATCCATTTTGCCGATGGTTAACACCGGGGCTCCAGGAGTCAGCATCTCACCCGGTTCGGCATGTTTGGAAAGCACCAAGCCACCCATTGTGGCAGTCAATACGGTTTGGGACAGTCTGGTTTCTGCAATTGAATAACCGGCTCCCGATGATTCGGCACGGGCGCGTTTCTCTTTTACCGCATCAGGCCTGGGACCGATGCGCAGCAGCCTGAGCCGCTCTTCAGCTTCACGGACAGCGGCAGCAGAGGCATCACGACTAGCGCGCGCCGCATCCAGTTCTTTCTGCGGAATTACTTCCCGTTTGAACAGTTGTTCCATGCGAACTGCATCTTTTGCGGCCCTTTCTGCATCGGCTTTTACGCGGGCCAGGGCAGCCTCTCCCTGGGAAATCTCCTCACGTCTGTTTCCGGCTTGAAGGTCTGCCAGACCGGCCTGTGCTGCGCGATGGTCTGCTGCCCTGGCATTACGCTCATCACGCAGTTCATCATCTTCCAGTCGAGCCAGAACCTGTCCAGACTTGACAGTTTCACCCTCATCCACCAACCGCTGTGAAAGTCTGCCGCCCACTTTAAAAGCCAACTCAACAGAGGTGACTTCAATTGTTCCAGATACTTTCAGTTCATCCGCATTTACGGATTTATGACGAGTCATCAAAAATACAACGGCAGCAATTACCAGAATTAATATAAGAGCGATCACTGTTTTTTTGTTCATGAACAGGTCTCCTTTGATTCTTATCCCTGAAAACAGTTATATACTGTAATAATTGTAATTAATGCCTGTACTTTCAGAGAGTGTCAAGCAGGCATGGATGTGCAGAATGCAAAAACTTGCGGATGAATTTGCACATGCAATTTGATATGGTATTATTAAGGACACAAACACTATGACTTTTTCAATTGATAGAATATCTGTTCTGCTGGACAGGCATAATGGAGTTGAGTTGCCTGAGGATGGCAGATCCAGGGCAGCAGTGGCTATGGTGTTGCGACAAGGGGAGTGTGGTGTTGAGTTGCTGTATATTCAGCGCTCACAGCATGCAAATGACCCCTGGTCTGGAAATATTGCATTTCCCGGCGGTAAGGCCATGCAGGGGGAGGGCTTGCGCCAGGCCGCAGAAAGGGAAACCGCTGAAGAAATCGGTCTTGATCTGGCTGAAGCTCTGTATCTGGGGCGCATGCCGGAAGTAGTCGGCTCATATCTACCGGTACGGGTTACCTGCTTTGTTTACTGGTTGCCAGGGCCGCCAGGCCGGCTGGAGCTGAATGATGAAGTTTTTGATATCTTCTGGGCAGGTCTGGATGACATTCTTGCCGCAGAGAGCCAGATCCTTGCAACGGTGAATTTTGGAGGGGAAGCTTTTGAAGCACCGGCAATAAGTCTATTATGGCCCGGTGCTCCGGTTTTGTGGGGATTGACCTACCGTTTGACCACGCAGTTTATGGATATATGTCTATTAAGCTAATGTCGGGCTTGCTTTTTTCATTAAATTGGGTTACTGGTAATACCAATATTCATTGGTTAATGATCAGTCAGTAATATAAATATTATCTTAAATTTTAACGGGAGGGATTACCAAATGAACGAACTTACAGGAATCATCACCTTCAATGGGAACCCGCTGACGCTTGTCGGAACAGAACTGAAAGTAGGAGAAAAGGCCCCGGCTTTTACTGTTGTTGATAACGGTCTTGCACCAAAAACGCTGGCTGATTATGCTGGTAAAATCAAGATTATTTCAGCTGTTCCTTCGCTGGATACACCGGTCTGTGATACTGAGACAAGGCGGTTTAATCAGGAAGCGGCTGGATTGCCAGGCAATGTTGTTGTGCTGACAATCAGTCTCGACCTTCCCTTTGCCCAGGCCCGCTGGTGCGGTGCTGCAGGAATTGATAAGGTTGTAACTCTGTCTGATTATCGTGATCGTTCTTTTGGTACTGCCTATGGCGTTTTGATCAAGGAACTGTTGCTTTTGGGACGTGCTGTGTTTGTAGTCGATGCGGATGATGTGATTCGTTACATTCAGGTTGTTCCTGAAGTTACTGCTGAACCGGATTATAATGCTGCGCTTGAAGCAGCTAAAAAATTACTCTAGGCTCACAGATGCTGCTTGAAAGAATTAATACGGCAATGAGGCCAAAGGAGAAAGATTTATGAGTACAGGTAAAACAGGATTTGGTTTCGGCACAAAAATTATGATTCTGGTGCTTGTCAGCAGTATCGGACTGGCAACTATTTCATGTGCAATTGCCTTGAAACTGTATGTTGGTTCCTATCACAGCTTTATAGATATGTATAAAAAATCGCTTTTTACGGATTTTGATCTTGCGTCAAAGTATGAAGTTGAAATTGCAACCAGCATGTTGCAAAAAATTGCCGATAGCCAGCAGAAGGGCGAACTGTCCATGGATGACGCCAAGAAACTCGGCGCTGATCTGTTGCGTGCTATGAAGTATGGCAAAGAAGGCTATTTCTGGGCCGATACCACCGAAGGTGTCAATGTGGTTCTACTCGGAAGACCCGCTGAAGGTAAAAGCCGTATCGACCTAAAAGATGCCAAGGGCAAAGAGTTGGTCAAGGAGATTATCGAAAACGGTAAAAAGCCCGGCGGTGGTTTTACTGACTATTGGTTCCCAAAAGCTGGTGAAACAGTGCCTGCCCAAAAACGTGGTTACTCTTTGGAGTTCAAGCCATTTGGCTGGGTTATTGGTACAGGCAACTATGTTGATGATCTGGATGCAATGGTCAAGAAAGCCGCCGATGAGAGCATGAAAAGTCTGAAAAGCGGCATTTATATGATTATTGGTGTCACATTGGTACTCGCAATTGTAATCTCAGTTGTTTCTGTTTTTGTGACCAAGCGACTTCTGAGAGCAATCGGTACTGAACCTGCCCATCTGGCTGAAATTACCCAGCAGGTTGCTGCCGGTGACCTGACTTACCGCTTTGAAATGGACAAGGGTGGTGTCTATGAGGCCATGCGTCAGATGGTTGTTCAGCTGCGCGATGTTATGGATAAGGTTAATAGAAGCTCACAGGATGTTGCTTCCGCATCGGTTGAGTTGAACAGCAACGCTGAGCAGATGGCCAGCGCTTCTCATGAGGTTGTCGGTCAGGCCAACACTGTGGCAACAGCCAGTGAGGAGATGTCGGCCACCAGTATGGATATAGCCAATAACTGCCACCGTGCAGCAGAAAGCTCCAATCAGGCCAGCAAAACTGCTCAGGCTGGCGCAGGCATTGTCAGAAACACTGTAGATGGTATGGCTCGTATTGCTGATAAAGTTCGCAGTTCTGCCACAGTTGTTGAACAGCTTGGCACCCGGTCGGAACAGATTGGCGAGATTGTCGGTACTATCGAAGATATTGCCGATCAAACCAACCTGCTGGCTTTGAATGCTGCTATTGAAGCGGCCCGCGCCGGAGAACAGGGACGTGGTTTTGCCGTAGTTGCCGACGAAGTCCGGGCACTGGCCGAGC
>JBGSQR010000128.1:0-4767 GCA_041737975.1 Geobacterales bacterium
GCGGGTGACGAAGGACTGACAGTATCAACAAATGGAGTTAATCCATCAGCCTTTAACAGGCCCTGGCCCGCAAATCCAGGGATACCTACATATTTCAGAAAATCCAGCGACATGGGCTGCCCGAATTTTCTGACCGTAATTGTGTAGCAGTCCGCAGTACTGTTGACATCCGCCGGTGTCGTTAGGGTTTTGTTGCCACAGGCAGCCGGAAAACCCAACGCAACTGCATCAGCATTGGAATATGGCCTGAATGTGTAGTAATCCGCCAGGGCATTTGGAATCGTGTTTGTCCAGGCGGTCGCTGCCTGGGATGAAGGGTCAAGTATAGTCTTGCTGAAATCAGGTCGGTTAATGGTAGTTGCCGCGTACGCTGAGGCAGATATTACCAACACCGAAATCCCTGCCACAAGATTTAGCGTTGCCTTAGTACGGTGTTGCGATTTTTGACTCATACAAACCTCCTTCAAATATATTAAAATAACCGCAATCATTACAATCATCCAATCCGATCAGCTATTACTGCTGACACTCGAGGTCAGATTCCATTCAGCAAAAACAGTGCCAAACCACTAGAACTACAACTAAAGTTAAATAGCCAATGATACAAGTATGTTACAATAATAAATTTAAAACTCAATTCCCAAGCAACCAGAAATGTCTCAAAATGAGACAAGCTAATGAGATAAAAAAACCCGGTTTCTCATAGCTATCTGAGATACCGGGTTTATTTAAGCAAACTACTGCTGCATGGATGTTGAATGCTATTTTTACAATATCTGTTAAATCAGTGGGCCAGCCAGTCACTCCTTTTTATCAGTCCTGAGACAGTTCCAGGAGCAAGCTGCACAATGTAGCATCCTTTTGAAATATAGCGCTGGCCCGGACCGAAATTCAGTCGCTCATAGTCAATACTCTGCCTATCACTGAACATACCGATCAGGTCCATCAGGTAATCACGGTAATAATTACGTTTTACATGCATCAGCATCTCGTACTGGTTCTCCATGGTAACAAGGCCATCTCCAAGCCCTTCTGGATTAAAGTCTCTCTTTACAACCAGAAACGGTTCAAGCAGTACATTGGAAAGTGAGAAGAGACGAGTTGCAATTCTTTTGTCTGAAAGCGGAAGATTGCGTTTTTTCAGCCAGGATTTTGAATTAATCGTATAAAGATCATTTCCTTCATCAAGTCGATAAGGATAGCTGATATAGATAAAATCTCTGGCTTTCTCAGATAGGGACCAAAGATCCTTCTTAAGCATGGTTGATGATACAAATAGTTTATTAAAGTCGTGACCGCTGTGGGTAAATGCCTCCAGAGCGCTGATGGTATTGCCTGATGTCCAAAGTATGACGATTTCGGCCTTTTTCTGTTCAGCAATCTTTTTAAGCAATTTTTCACTGATCAGCTCACCCGGCTGGAGCAGCAGAGTTTCCGTTGCACCACGTCCCAGCTCTTTCCAGGCTACGGAATAACCGTTTGCTGCTGCCCGCGCCAATGGTGAATCCTCAATGACCTGCAGCACCTTATCATCTGCAACAGGTTCCATGCTTCCCGCCAGGAAACGGGCTACGGCATCCCCTTCCTGATAGACACCTTTATTAAAATAGAGTGTGTACCAGTCTGAATCAGAAACTACCGGCAGGTCAGTTATGGGTAGCAAACCGGGTATCCTGTTCCGCTCGCAGAAGTCATGAACCGGACGCCAGTCTGTTGCTGAAATCCCACCCAGCAAAGCAAAAACAGGTTCTTTGCGATAATGTTCTTCCAACTGCGCAGGCCAGGTTGATTCCGGGCCGCGCAATTCCCAGCGTGCCAGTGTGAACATGGGATAATTAAAATCCGCCTCCCTGGTAACCTTACCAAGATTCTGGCGCCTGTTCTTTTTCCGGGCATTATTATTGTGGTGTTCAATGATGGCGTCCAACGCTGCCAGCATCTCATTACGGTCATCACCCGGCACATCCCCGGCAATTACTGTTGCAAAACGGATAAATTTGTACTTCTTATCCACTCCCGGTGACACCTCTGACGACAGACTTTTCAGGTATGCAATCAGGATTGCCATGTCACCCGTTTCCAATTCATAACGAGGCATGGCTGCCTTGTATATTCTGCCGGTGGGACTGATACCCTTACTGATTGCAATTGCCAGTGTCTCATCCGTAAAGGCAGGCCTGTAGATCGGTTTTACCGGTCCGCGCCCATCCCACATGGACTTTCTGACTTTGGAATAATCCTGCACAACAGGGTCATGCTGATAGTATGGCTTGTACAGTTTACTGCCGCTGACAGGCGGCGACAATGTGGACTCTTCTATGGAACCGATGCCGCTGCGCAGGTGACATCCCACACAGCTAAATGTGGTGCCGGGAACATTCTGGCTGCCTTCGATTGAAGCCTTCATAGGCTTGCCGGACGGCAGTACACCCTCTCGATACATTCGTTCTCCTGGCCCGCCTGCATCGCCAGCCCAGCTGGAAATACTGAAACAGAGAACCAGCAGATGAATACAAACTGCCACTGTTCTTTTTGCCGACCCCAACGCTGAAAACATACCGCTCACCTCGGTCATGGCTTGATTTCCTTCCTATTTACAGGAGTCGGTGCACCGTTAACTGCGATCAAATCTATTTCGTAAATCAGAACTGCATTGGGTCCGATATCTCTGCCTGCCCCTTTTTCACCATAGGCCAGTTCCGACGGCACAGCAATCTGCCATTTGGAACCGGCAGACATCAGCTTCAACGCCTCTGCCCACCCTTTAATCACGCTATCCTTGACATTAAATGTTACGGGAAAGCCCAGCCGGTCTGAACTGTCGAACTCGGTCCCATCAATCAGAGTTCCGCGATAACGACAGGTTACATTATCGCTGGCAGTCGGTATTTTACCACTTCCTGCCTTAATTATTCGATACTGCAGCCCGCTGGCCAGCACAACCACTCCATCCCTGCTTTTGTTGGCCTTCAGATAGGCTGCACCCTCTCTCTTATTCCGTTCAGCTGCCAATAGCCTTGCTTGGGCTTGATTACCGGCAAGCTGTTTTTGATAATCCGCCAGAGTCTTGCGAATCTCGGCGTCAGTCATCAGAAGCTCGCCGCCTGATGAACCGTCCCGCATACCCTTGATCACGAGTTCCAGATCAGCCTCAATCCCCTGCTTTTTGAAATTACGGACCATATCAACCCCGATGCCATAGCTGACCTTATCCTTGGTGGCCTTAAGTGGCAGATGATCTGCCGCCTGTGCCTGAACCATCGAAAAAGCAAACAGAACAAGAGTCAATAGAGTAAATTTATGCATTGTGGCTCCTTTTAGCATCTAAAATTTCACTTGAGCTGTTCCTTCATTTTACGGGCCCGTTCATTGCGACTGGCCGGACTATGTCGATCAACATCGAATACCGGCTTTATTCCAGCACCGGAATTCGGATCAATTCCTGGGCCAGCCCCCGGATTCTGTTTAACCGGATAAACCGGCAGTGGACTTGCTGTTTCAACCTTTATCGGATCATCTGCCACCTTAACTGCCGGCTTCCTGAGCAGATAATTTGCCATAAATATGTAGTCATCAAGATAATCCAGCTTTCCATCACCGTTAAGATCCCTTGTTATCGCTCCAAAAGTTCCATCATTTCCTTTTACAAAAAATACTTTTTCGTCAGGAATTATGTCTGATGGTAGAGGCAGTGTCACGATAAGAGGCACTTCCTTGACAACATCGCCATTCATAAAAATCAGCGACGACTTCCAGGAGCCTTTATCCGGGAGTATTGTGACCATCCATTTATTTGAAACTGGATGGCTGATTGAAACCAGTTTTGCCCCCTTTGCTGCAAAGTTGGGTGCAAATGCGGCATCATTTTCCAGCTTCAATTCAATTACAACATACGAAGCACCGTCGCTGACTGCAATCATTGGTAGTTGGGTTACACCCGCCGGATGCGGATTTGCAAACAAATTACCCAGAGAAGCCAAATTGCGCACGCCACTATACGATCGAAAACGTTCAGGAATTGAAACCGTTTTGCCTTTCAGTGCATTTGCAATATTGTCATTCAAAACAGCCCGGGCATCAACTGAGCAGAGCAGCAACATCACAGGTGCCAACAGACATATTATCAGCTTGTTCTTCATCCTCATATTCCTTTGCCATGACTATTTCAATTCAAGAAGGCAATTCTTCGCATTAAACTGGTACAAATTTAAATACAGATTATTGACAGAATCCATCAAAATGCCGTTTAAACTCAAGAAAAAAATCTTGACTGTTCAACAGTATAAAATTCATTTATTCTTATAAAGTTAAAACACATCTTGTAACACTCAAGGAGTTAACATGTATTTGCGCCTAATATTGATAGCATGCGCATTGACTGCAATAACATCATGCAGCACCGTACCGGTAACCGGCAGATCCCAATTGAACATAATTCCCGGTTCATCAATGCTTTCCATGAGTTTACAGCAATACGACCAGTTCCTGAAAGAACATAAACTTAGCAGCAATAAAGAGCAGACCCAAATGGTCAAACAGGTTGGTGCAAGGATTCAGAAAGCGGTTGAGCAGTATTTTGCTCAGACAGGCATGAGTGAACAATTAAAAAACTATCAGTGGGAATTCAATCTGGTTGAAGACAAGCAGGTCAACGCCTGGTGCATGCCAGGAGGTAAAGTGGTTGTCTATACCGGCATACTTCCGGTAACCAGAAACGAAACAGGGCTTGCCGTAGTAATGGGCCACGAAATTGCCCATGCAATAGCT
>JBGSQR010000141.1:0-3540 GCA_041737975.1 Geobacterales bacterium
AACAGGATTCGCAGCTTCAACTATCAGATCAACTCTCCTGATTATGATCTGTATGCCATGAATGCCGAGATCGAAGCCTTCTGTGAAAAACAGATCCTGTCCAGAAAAACCAGGGACAATCTGCTGCTGCTGATTGAAGAGTTGCTCCAGATTTACAAGCCCTTCATGGAGAAGATTCCCCTGGCAATAACAATCGCCTATTCGGAAAAGAAAGAGAGTCTGGATATTGTGTTTGAAAGTACGGGTGAAGCGGTAAACATTTTTGATACAAGTACGCTGCCCGATGAGTTGGGAGTTAATATCATTAATAGTCTGGCTGAAAGTATCAATTATCAAAGAGTGGAAAACAGTAACAGGTTGACAGTGATCCTGAAAAAGAATTGAGGTTACTGTAACCATCCTCAGGTAGTGGATGGCTGCAGTGACCTGATGTTTTGCTAGAAATTTTGAGTCAGAAACAAACAATAAAGGAGAAAGCTATGGAAATTTTGACAAACAAGGAAGCAAACGCAACAGTAGTAACGATTATCGGCAGATTGGACGCTGTTACCGCACCAGAGTATGAAAAGGCGCTGAACGAACTGATTGCTAGTGAAGAAGCCTGTTTTATAGTTGATTTTGATAAGCTCGACTACATCAGCAGCGCCGGTTTGCGAGTACTTCTTGCCACAGCCAAGAAGCTCAAGGGTAAGGCTGGGCAAATCCGTTTTGCCAATGTCAAAGGTACGGTCAAAGAGGTATTCGACATCTCTGGGTTTGGTTCCATCTTCCAGATGGATGATTCGGTGGCCGCTGCCCTTAGCAAGCTATCCTGAATGCCATGAAATCGGACAAATTAGAATGTACGGCTACTGTTGAGAATCTGACTCTGGTTACCGAATTTGTCGAGGAACGAGCCGACCGTTTCGGTCTTGAAGCCAAAAAAAAGTTCGGAGCTCTGATTGCAGTTGAGGAGGCGTTCGTCAATATCTGCAGTCATGCCTATCCTGAAGTGGTAGGGGCGGTTGAACTAAGCTGCGGAGCCGACGGTGCTGTTTTTGTCCTGGAAGTCGCGGATATGGGCAGCCCGTTTGATGTCCTGTCGCTTCCTGATCCGGATACAACCCTGGACATTATGGAACGTGAGATCGGAGGACTGGGAGTTCATTTCATCCGCAAATTGTCGGATAGCGTAAGTTACCGGCGGGAGAACGGGCGGAATATTCTGAGGATGGAATTCATGCGTGCAGAGGGAGGGCTTTTGTGAACCAAAACATCGCGCCTTCAGGAGTTGCACTTGTTGTAGACGGCTATTCCACCGGCCAGTTTTACCCCAAAGCCATCAGGGAAAAAGGGCTGCGGCCTGTCCATGTTTCGTCAGGAACAGAAAAAAACTCCCCTGGACTTGAATCCTATGTGACCGAGGCGCTTGAGCACATGCGCCACGATTACGACGCCATGTTTCATGGCTGGGACAATATGGATGAACTTGTCGCCGGTCTGGCTGCCATGTCCCCCTGCTGCGTCATGCCCGGCTGCGAGATGGGCGTTGAAATGGCTGACATGCTTGCCCAGCGCCTGGGACTGCCGGGCAACGATGCCGCCACAAGCCATATCCGGCGCGACAAGCTGTCCATGCACGAAACATTGGCCAAAGCTGGTTTACCGGCCTTGGCCTCACTGGCCACTGACAACATTGATGAGGCGCTTGTTTTTGCCTCAAATCTGGATTCCTGGCCGGTGGTGGTCAAGCCGCTGCGCAGCGCCGCAACCGAAGGGGTGCGTTTCTGCCGCTCTTTCGAAGAACTCAGGGAAGCTTTTGCAGCACTTCTCGGCACATTTACCCAGTTCGGGGATCGCAATGCCCTGGTACTGGTCCAGCAATGCGCCGAAGGTAAAGAGTATGCGGTCAACACAGTGTCCCGTGATGGCAGGCATATCCTGTCCGACCTGTGGGTCTATGAAAAGGTCCCAACGCCTGGTGGCGCTCCACTTTATGACCGGACACTGCTTGTGCGAACCCTGGATCAGGATCACCGGGCGATTGTGGAATATGCCTTCCAGGTGCTGGATGCCCTCGGCATCCGGATCGGTCCGGCCCACACGGAAATCATGCTCACTGATAAGGGGCCGGTGCTGATCGAATCCGGTGCACGCCCCATGGGCGGGGCGTTCCCACAGGATCTGATCCGGGAGTCCCTGGGACATACCCAGATCCAGTGGGCAGTGGACAGTTATGTGGATGCTGCGGCCTTTGCTGTCAATGCCGATAGAGAATACCGACCAACCCATGCCATGTGCATGAAGACCCTCATCTCCACCCAGGAAGGGGCCATCCAGGCTATTCCAGCTATTGCCCTGGCCGCTCGCCTCCCATCTGCCCGCTATGGCAACTTCATCGGAGCGCTTTCCAAGGGTCATGTGCCGCGTACCGTGGACCTGCTCACCAATCCGGCCTATGTTTTTTTATACCACCAGGATCAGTCTGTGGTAGATACGGACTGGGCCATCCTGCGGGAATTGGAGATCGAAGCGCAAAACGAACTGTTCGAGATGAGTCCGACCGATCCGTCCCTGGAAAGCCAGGATGACTGGTTCGCCCATGTGCCTGACGAATGCTGGCTCAAGCCGGAAACAGATTCGCAACGCGATGCCGACATCATCTGGCGTGCACTGGGACTTTCGGCCGGAGAACATCTGCTGGATTGCCCATGCGGCGACTCCCGGATCGGGGTGCATCTGGCCAGGCAAGGCGCCATCGTAACCGGCGTGGACCTGAATCCCAGGTTCATCGCCCGTGCCGATCAGCGGTTTGCAGAGGCCGGAATTATTGCAGAGCTTCGCGTCGGAGACATGCGTGAACTTGACGACAAAAGCACTTTCGACGCCATTGTCAACTGGTTCAACAGCTTCGGTTATTTCGGCATAGAAGATGATTTTCAGGTGCTGCTGCGTTTCGCGGAAGCCCTGCGTCCCGGCGGTCGGCTGCTGATTGAAGCGCCCAACCGCAAAGGCATTCTGGGCAATCTTGTGCGCAGGCAGGAAGCTGAAACCGGCAGGCAGAGCAGTGTACTCTGGGATGAGGTGACTGAGCGGCTGATAACGCATCTGACGGTTACCGGCCCCGATGGAGAATACAAGGTCAAATCCGGGGTGCGCATGTATTCCCTGACCCAGTACAGATTGCTCATGCAGCTGGCCGGGTTGCGGCTCGAACTTGTGTACGGCGAAGAGTTGTCGCTTTTTGAAGAGACCTCACGGCGGATGATAATGGTGGCGGTTAAGCCGGAAGACTGAGTGGTTTGATTTGGAAAGAGATGATGGATAAATGTTCTGTTTGGGTGGGTGAGCAGTTCATGTGCGCGTGCGCGTGAACTGCTCAATCATATGTCGGCCTGAGTGAGAAATTACCAAAAGGAGCTACATGATGGCGGAGATATATAAATTCAGCGAGACATATACCTTTACCGGGGAATGGTGGTTGCCGGGGCATGAAAATAAAAAGATTATTGGTACACTTAACTATGACCCCGAAAACCGCATACAGCTAAATTTAGAGGG
>JBGSQR010000222.1:0-1831 GCA_041737975.1 Geobacterales bacterium
GGCCTTCCAATATTAGTATGGTAAACTCGGCAGATCTTAATACTTTGTCAAGTTTACCAAAATCGCCAACGACTGCTTCGCCAGAAACTCCTGTAGCAAACCCAGCTGATGCTGAATCTATAACTCAAAATGATATCCCGGAGAGTCAGGACAATTCTTTCTTTAATACAATCTCATCCGAATTCATGATCGGCAACCCCAACACATATACTGTTGCAAAAAATGATACCATTCGCCTTATTGCCGCTAAGCTTGGCGTAACCCGCCAGCACTTGATGGATCTAAACAAGCTTAACTCTAAATCCACACTAAAAGTCGGGCAACTAATTCGATATAACAATCGAAAAATCATACCTCAAAAAATTAGAAACGGTATTGTGATAAATATTCCCGAAAAAACACTTTATTATTTTAAAGGCGGAAAACTGACCCGATCGATTCCGGTAGCACTTGGTGTTGCTACTAAAACAAAAAAATTTGACTGGAAAACTCCTACGGGTAAGTTCAAGATTATAGCCAAACAGAAAGATCCAACCTGGTATGTTCCTCCTTCAATCCAGGAAGAAATGGAAGACGACGGAAAAGAAGTCATAAAAAGCATTCCCCCTGGCCCAACAAATCCCTTGGGTAAGTATGCATTTAAAACTTCTTTACCAGGCATTCTGATCCACAGCACAATCAGACCAGCATCAATCTATAGTTTTGCCAGCCACGGATGCATAAGAGTTTACCCACAACACATGGAGGAGTTCTTTAGCGAAGTTCCAGTTAATACTCATGGTGAAATAATCTACCGTCCCGTTAAATTGGCCAATACTGAGACAGGTCGTGTTTTCCTTGAGGTCCATAATGATGTATACGGTAAGAGCGCCGCACTGCATCAGTTAGCAAAACAGTTGATAGAAAAACAAAAACTGTCAGACCGTGTTGACTGGAAAAAAGTAAAGACCGTGATAAAACAAAAGGCTGGAATTGCAGAAGATATTACTCTTTAAATCAATTCGTATATCACAAATTAAGGGCGATCCTGCAAACAGGAACGCCCTTAATTTATCCTAAAACTATCAAAATCTGTCACTCATAAGTGCTTGGCTCTGTTCCCTTTATGAAACATTCCATGCTGGAGCCAATAGCACCTTCTTTAGCGAGCTTACCGGTTTTGGTATTAATCCTGACAAAACTGACCCCTTCAGGTATTTCAAAGTTTTCAACCGGAAGACCAATCACAGCTTTCTGCATAAATTCTGCCCATATCGGAGCAGACGCCTGACCACCAGACCCACCAGCCCCCAGTGAACGCTCCTGGTCATACCCTACCCAAACACCTGTGACTAATTGAGGTATATATCCAACGAACCAGGCATCCTTTGACTCATTAGTTGTCCCGGTTTTACCTGCAACAGGACGCCCTATAACCGATGCCCGATGCCCCGTACCGCTGGAAACAACACTTTGCATCAGGTTTGTAATCACGTAGGCCGTTTCCGGAGAAACAACTGGAATAGGAACTGCCTGCTGTGTATCCTGCAAAATAGTGCCATTGTTATCCGTCACTTTTGTAATAACGGTTCTTGGCACCAACATACCTTTGTTGGCAAAGACCGCATATGCTGACGTTAGCTCCAGCGGTGAAACACTCGCCGCACCGAGAGCTAAAGCGAGATTGGCCGAAATCGGAGTAGTAAAGCCAAGCTTTTGTGCATATTCAGCTGCATAAGGAGCTCCGATCTGCTCCATTATCTTCACGCTGACGATATTAATCGAATTAGTCAAAGCATCTCTCATTGTCACAGGCCCACGAAATATGCCGTCATAATTTTTAGGCCGCCAT
>JBGSQR010000147.1:0-3218 GCA_041737975.1 Geobacterales bacterium
TACACCTCACAAACCTAGGGTCTGGCGGATCGTATTCTCTGCAATGTTTATAAGGGTTATTAGTGTTTTTGCCGCAGGAACCCCCTGTTGCACCTCGCTCACCACCCGCAGGGCTTAATCCCTCTGGGTCAGTGTCATTAACCGAATTTGCCCCCACGTAATTGTAGACGTTATAATCGCCTCCCTCAAAGCCAATCGGATCCTTTTGGATAAACCTTCCCTCCATCGGATCATAGTACCTTGCCCGGTAGTAATGTAACCCGGTTTCCTTGTCCCATTCTCTTCCAGTGTAAGTATAGCTGTTCCTGAAACCTGTTGACTGTGTCGGCATGCCGAAACTGTCGTATTCGTAGCTCTGGACGATGTTTCTGCTGCTATCGGTAATTGTAGTAACGCTTCCCAACCCGTCTGCATGGAAGTAGTAAAAATTCCCACCCCGCTCCATGGCCAGATGCTCATCCGTGTTTGCTCCATGAGTATACCAAGTCTTTTCGGTTGTGCCTGTTGGGTCGGTGTAAATCTCCAAGACGATATTGTCATTGTCGTAGATGTAGGTCCAGGTGCTGGTCTTGGTTACGCCTGCGATTACGGTGGTCAGCTTCTTCTCGATCCGTCTGCCGAAGGGGTCGTATTTGAAAGTGGTAGTGCGCTTTTCAGTGCCTTTGGTCTTCTCCACCTTGGTCAGCCGGTTTTCATAGTCCCAACTATGTGTCCAGCTCTTGTCGCTGGCATTGGGGACGATCCTTGAGGTCTGGTTGCCCCGGTTGTCGTAGAGGTAGCCCAGGACTCTGCCGCTGATCATCTGGTTGCCGTCGTTGTGCTGGTAACCGGTGTCCTTGGCGCCGGGGCCGGTCAGACGGTTGCCGACGTCGTCGTAGGTGAAGTTTTCCGTCCCTTTCGGGGTGGCTGACTGGGTCAGGCGGTAGATGTCGTCATAATCATAGGTTTCGCTGCCTGCTCCGGTCGTTCTGGTTATGCGGTTGCCGGCCTGATCGTGGGTGTAGCCGTAAGTCGCGACCAGCTGTCCGGTTTGCGGCTGATGAACCAGGCTGGTCAAGCGGTTCAGGTCGTCATAGCCGTAGATTGCGGTGATGCTGTGCGGATAGGCAAGTGTCGATCTTCTGCTCAGGTCGTCGTAGCCGATGGAGAATATCCCGGCCGGACTGGTGATGATGTCCAGGCGGTTGGCGCTGTCGTAATGGTAGTTCAGGATTCTCTGGTCGGCTCATAGTTAATGGTGCGACCGTTGGAGTCGCTGACGCTCTTCAGCCAGCCGTTGTTGTAATAGGTGTAGCTGTAGCTGATATGTGGATTGGTGGCGCTCTGGAGCGCGCCGTCCGGATACCCTCTTGGGCTTGATTAGATTATGGCTCAATAGAAAAATAGTTAACAGCGTCCCGGTCGCCGCCCGAGGGCTGACCCCTCTGCCTTTCTGTTAAAAGGCATTTAGATGTCTGTCTCTCCGTCCTATTGTCTTCTCTCAGGATTCAATATGTGAATCCAACCATGTTATTTCCCTTCCATTTTTTAAGTAATTCCGTAGCCCATGGGTTATTCTTCTTTGACAACTCTTCCATGTATTGATAGTCAATAGTCTTATCTAATCCTGTGAAGTTGCCGGGTAACCCGACTTTATTTTTACAATCCTGAAGGTTTGCATGCTTCCATGCAGGATAATATGTTTTCGATCCAATCTTATTCAGCAGCACACGCGCCATATCCTTATCATCAGCGATGCATGCGTAGCTGGCAGCCATGTTGTCAATCCATGGTGAGTCAAAGGCAATGTTCTTTAGTGATTTCTTCATCATTTCCCATTTGATGGTCCCTTCAGAGAAATCATTCCATTCCGTTCCCAACTGACCGAAAGCAACGCGCGCGTATATTCCTTCTTTACGCGGAGCCGTTCGATCAAACTGCTCGAGTTTCTTGACCCATTCACCAGGTGCACCATGCCAACGGGGCAGGTAGTAGTTAATTGCGACAGCATAGAAAGCAACATATGATGGTTCAACGGACAGCGCCTTTTTAAGTAGTGCTTCGAACTCATTTCTTGAGGAAGAGTTGTTAAGCGCCGATTGAAGTTTCAAATTTAATGCAGGAACGTATGAAGGGGAAACTTTCTTCAGTAAGATTTCTGCTTTTCCCTGCCTGTCCGTCATGAGTGGATACCCACCAGCCTTGATCTGAGAATCTGTCCCCCGCGCGAACCACGCATAACCCATCCATGCGCTGGCAAGCGCCGTTTTTGCGGCATTGGAAGCTGGGTAAGCAGTTTGCCATGCCTCAAGAAGTCTCAGGTGCTTATTCCAATCGGCATCGGTTTTACATGGGGGATTTTGAAAAGCATCGAAGAAGGAATAGAGTTTCCAATTGCCGTCAGGGAATCGTTCTTTTTTTGCACTGTATCTATTCGCGGTTTCTTCCAGTTTCTTGAATTGCGATGAAGAAAGGAGTGCAGTAGTTTCCCTTTTCAATGCTTCTTTCGCAATCGGTCCATCTATTTGACAATATCCGGCAGATGAAAACGATAAAGAAAGAAGCATTATGAGTGACATCATGCAGATTTTCATATGACCTCCAAAAGATTTGACGTGTGGTAAAACTATATCAAACTATATCAGGGGTCAGCCCTTGAAAAGAGAATTTTGGTCCCTCTTTTCAAACAACAACTTTCCCTTTTCAAGGGCTGACCCCTTTTCTTTCCCTTTGCATGCTTCATCAAGATTATCGACCGGATCTTCGTAATATCTTGGGTGATTCGGGGTATATTCTCCTACTTGCCAACCAGTCCAATTTGGGCCACACCATCGGCCATAGATTTTTACTAACCCTGAAGGATCTGTATAGTTAACCGGATTATTTTGGACATAAGCATAAAGATTTATCCCGCCCCTAAATCCGATCGGATCCTTTTGAATATATCGGCCTAAACTTGGATTGTAGTCACGATAGTAATTATAATGCAGTCCTGTCTCCGCATCATAATACTGGCCCGGAAGTATTCCGATGCGCTTTCGACCCCCAAAATGCCTTTTTTGCCACATCGGCCAAAGAATAAAATCACCACTTAAAAACGCCGTGAAACCCTGTAATATTGGGATTAACGACGTTTTTGGTTTATTCAGATTGTCTCGTGTCGGGGGCTGGCGCCTATGGTTTCACTTCTTTAAGAGGCTGAACTTTCCAATCACTTTTTTCGTCAAGCCAATGGCCAG
>JBGSQR010000163.1:0-2299 GCA_041737975.1 Geobacterales bacterium
AGGTATTGCTGACCATACTCAATAACGCCAGAGAAGCTTTTGCCGGTAGAAAGATCAAGAAAGCGGGAGTTACTATAAAATCCTTCAGAGAGGGCAATCGGGTAATCGTAACCGTAAGTGACAATGCGGGAGGGATTTTGGAACAAAATATAGACAAGATTTTTGAGCCCTACTTCACAACTAAAGGCTCGGGTGGCGGCACCGGTATCGGCCTATATATGTCTAAAACCATAATACAGAACAATATGAATGGAACACTTACGGCCAAAAATACCGACAAAGGGGCAGAATTCAGGATTGAAATTTAGTATTTATTGTAGTTAATCGGCTGATTAAAGCTTACTAGATGCTGCCTCATCTAATAGCCATGCGAAAGGATTAATAAGTTGGGCAGGGAATTCCAAGGGTTTATATGGTCCATTCAGAACTTGACTCAGTATATAAGCTTTGTTTTTGCCACTTACCAAAAAAAGTACTTTTGCAGACATATTAATGATTGCCGGAGTTAGACTAATCCGACAAATATCCTCTCCAGCTTTCCTGGTCACAACAACAAAACGATCCTCCGGATAATCTGCTTTGCCAGGAAAAAGAGATGCGGTATGTCCATCTTCTCCCAATCCAAGATAAACCAGATCAAAAAAAACTGTGCTGTTGGAAAAAAAATTGCGCAGTTTTAATTCATAGTCATCAGCCGCCTCGGATGGCAACAGTTCTGATTGAATAATATGAATATGATCTTCAGATATGGGAAGTTTACTTATTAACGCTTTATGAGCTGCAAAAGCATTATTTCGTGGATCTTTTAAAGGAACACAGCGTTCATCACCCCAGAAAAAATGCACATTGTTCCAGGGAATAGCAGAATAATAAGGTTCTTTTGACAAAAGCTGATACGTGCGACCAGGAGTTTCACCTCCGGCAAGCAGAACAGTAAAAGCACCTTTTTGCTTAACTGCCTTTACCGCTTCTTCAGTAAAAATATCTGCAGCGGCTTTACTGAGTAAGTCAATATCATCATAGACTAGAATCAATCGACCACCTCATTGATAGAAGGCTGAATCCAACGGTGCCCCTCTCTGGCGATCATCAGGTCAGCAGTTTCAGGGCCCCAACTGCCTGCAGGGTAGTCAGGAAAATCGGCTGGCGGCAGAGACTCCCAGGCCTCCATGACTGGAGCTACCAATCCCCAGGCGCATTCCACCTGATCGGCACGCATGAACAGGGTTGCATCCCCACGGATAATATCCAGCAATAAGGTTTCATATGCATCAGGTGTGGCTGTTTTAAAGGCATCGCTATAACGGAACTGCATCTCTGCTGCACCAAGTAGAAGCTTGGTTCCAGGGTGCTTAACCTGAATTCGGGTCACTATCCCCTCTTCCGGCTGAATTCTGATTGTAATCCTGTTTGGCTGCCAGCTTTCTACTGCAGCAGAAGGAAAAAACTGGTGCGGTGGAGAACGGAAGATGATCGACACCTCGGACACTTTAACCGGCATCCTTTTTCCGGTGCGCAAGTAAAATGGTACCCCCTGCCAGCGCCAGTTATCGATGTTGAACGTGAAGGCCGCATAGGTTTCAGTGGATGAGTTTTCCGCAATATTCTTTTCTTCGCGATAACCAGGTACCGCTTTGCCAGAAACGCTACCCTTGCGATACTGTCCCCTGACGGCAACCCTGTGAATTTCTTCAATGCGGATCGGTCGTATGGCGTGCAATACATCCACTTTTTTATTACGTATTTCGTCAGCTTCAAAGGAAATCGGTGGTTCCATGGCAACAAGGCAAAGGATCTGCAGAAGATGATTTTGAACCATATCGCGCAAGACTCCGGCCTGGTCAAAATATTCTCCCCGGGATTCAACACCGACCGTTTCAGCAACCGTTATCTGGACGTGATCAATATAACGACGGTCCCAAATCGGTTCAAACAGTGAATTGGCAAAACGGAAGGCAAGAATATTCTGAACAGTTTCCTTGCCCAGGTAATGATCAATGCGATAGATCTGTGATTCATCAAAAATGCTATCCAGAAACAGGTTTAGTTCTCTGGCGGTAGCAAGATCACGACCAAACGGCTTTTCTATAACGATTCTGTCCAGTTTACAGTTTTTGCAGACTCCAAGCCTGACCATCATCCTGGCTGCCATTTCCATCATGGTCGGCGGAATGGCAAGATAATAAACCCGATTGGCCCTGCAACCCCACTCTGACTCAATGGCATCCAATTGAACATTTAACTGAGAACCGGATTCCGGATCGCTCATATCTTCCGAAACGTAGTAAATCTGATTGCC
>JBGSQR010000229.1:0-3332 GCA_041737975.1 Geobacterales bacterium
TGAAGAAGGGCGACCGGGTGCTGTTCAGCAAGTATTCGGGCACCGAGATCGACCTGGATGGCGGCTGGGTCATTGTCAGTTATGATACCAAGAGAGTAAAACCGGAAAACCTGGCTGAAAAGGTCAGCGGTGCCGGATTCAACAGTAATGTCCATGTTGTCCTGACCCCGGAGCAGTTCAGGCAGGTGACCGGCAGAAATATCGGTGAAAAAGCCGGTCAGGCTGGTGGATGTTGCGGCGGCAAGGGTGGTGGGTGCGGGATGAGTAAACCGGGCAACGCAAAATAATATTACTGAAACTGGAATAAAGGAGATCAAAATGGCGGCAAACAAGACAGCAAGAATAATCGTAGTTGTTACGGCAATTATCTGCCTGATCGCAGCGGCAACAGTTTATGCCTTTTCGTTTGGCAAATATGAAAAAGTCAAGGCAAATGGTGATGTTGTAGCAATATCAGCGTCAAAACTTGATGATGGCAAAGCACATTTTTACAAATTTGTTGATGGTGGCAAGGAGATCAATTTCTTTGCCATCAAGGCCCAGGACAACAGCATTAAGGTCGCCTTTGACGCCTGCGATGCCTGCTATAAATCCAAAAAGGGTTATGAACAGCAAGGCGACAAGATGAACTGCAAAAACTGTAACATGAAATTCGCCATCAGCCGTCTCGGACCTAATGCCACCGGCGGCTGTAACCCAGGTTACCTGCCACATCAGTTTAAGGGCAACAATGTCTCGATCAATTTGAATGACCTTAAGGGCGGAGCCAGATACTTCTAATGAAACTGCACACGATTTCCATCAATAATCTTAGAAGACGCAAGGCCAAAATGGCGTTTCTGACCATCGGGCTGATGGTCGGCATAGCAACGATTGTGACTCTGATTACCCTGACCCGTTCCATGTCCAGCGATATTGAACGCAAGATGGACGAGTTCGGGGCAAACATCTTGATAACTCCACAGAGCAACGGTCTGGCCATGAACTACGGCGGCATCAGTCTAGGTGGGGTCACATTTGACCAGCGCGAGATTTTTGAAGAAGATCTGGCCAGGATCAAAACCATTGTAAACCATAAGAACATTTCTGCTGTTGCGCCGAAAGTACTTGGCGGGATCAGGATTGGAACCCACGATGTGTTGCTGGTCGGTGTCAATTTTGATAGTGAACTGAAGATGAAACAGTGGTGGAAGATCTTTGGCAACGACCCCAAGGGTGATAACGAACTGCTGCTGGGCAGTGACGCCTCAAAAGTGCTTGGTGTGGAACCGGGTGACAGCCTGACCATCAAAAACGAAACTTTCAAGGTGGCCGGAGTGCTGGACCAGACCGGTTCCCAGGACGATGCACTGGTTTTTGCCAGTCTGCCCAAGGCCCAGAAACTGCTGGGCAAGCAGGGCAAGATCACCCTGGCCGAAGTGGCTGCGCTCTGTTCGGGCTGTCCCATTGGCGATATGGTTACTCAGATCGCCGAGAAAATACCGGATGCAAAAGTTTCTGCAATTCAACAGGTGGTGGAAGGGCGCTTGAAGGCGCTGGACCAGTTTAAGCGTTTCTCCTTTGCCATGGCCGCAGTAGTGGTTTTCATCGGATCGCTGATCGTCTTTGTGACCATGATGGGCAGTGTCAACGAGAGGACCACCGAGATCGGTGTCTTTCGGGCCATCGGTTTCAGGAAGAGCCATATCATGCGGATCATCCTGCTGGAAGCGGCCCTGGTCAGCCTTCTGGCCGGAGTGTTGGGCTATCTGGCCGGTATGGGTGGGGCACAACTGGCCCTGCCGTTCATGGCTGAAAGTAGCAAGGCGCTCTTGGTCTGGGATGTGTGGGTGGCGGTCGGTTCAATCGGGCTGTCGCTGGTGCTGGGGCTGCTGGCCAGTCTGTATCCGGCGTTGCATGCCTCAAAAATGGATCCAACCGAAGCGCTTAGAGCTTTATAAATAGGGATATTATGGCACTGATAGAAATAAAAAATGTAAAAAAACATTATACCAGTGGCGATGACGTGGTCGAGGCACTGCGAGGTGTTGATATTCTCATCGAAGATGGCGAGTTCATCACCATTATGGGACAATCCGGTTCCGGCAAGAGTACGCTGCTGTCGGTGTTGGGGGGGATGAATCACCCGACGTCCGGAGAGGTTGTAATGGCCGGGGTCGAGCTCTACAAACTGTCCGGTGAGAAACTGGCAGATTTTCGGGCTGCCAACCTGGGTTTTGTATTCCAGTCCTTCCATCTTATCTCTTATCTGACCGCCATTGAAAACGTCATGCTGCCCCTGGCAATTGTCAAGATGAGCAATGCTGCTCAAAAGAGCGCAGCAAAACAGGCACTGGAACGGGTCGGCCTGGGCGCCAAGCTGGATCGGCTGCCGAACCAGCTTTCCGGCGGCGAACAGGAGCGCGTGGCCATCGCCCGTGCCATTGTCAACAAGCCGCATATTCTACTGGCAGACGAGCCGACCGGCAATCTGGATTCCAAAACCAGCGACGAGGTTATGGCTCTGTTCCGCGAACTGAACAACGCCGGGCAGACGGTGGTGATGGTGACACACAATCCTGACAATGGCCGCTATGCCGACCGGACGATTGTGCTGAAGGATGGTTTGGTGGTTTGAATATATGCAGGTTGTGAGTGTGTTGAACAAGTAGGTTTTACAGAGTAAAAAACGTAAAGATGAAAGCTGTCATTGGGGTAATCCCTTGGCAGCTTTTTTTGTTGTATCCGTCTCAGTCATGCACGCACTTTTCTCTTAAATATCATATTGTTTCAGGCTGAACTAAAGCTGATAATTGTATAGACGGCTTTAGTAAAAAGCAGTATATCAATGTTTGATTACAAAGATGGAGATGAAAAAGATCGACATCGCTGCAATCGAGGCGGCGTGCCGCAAAGAAAACTAGGGATGCTTCCCTGTTCTAGCTGTTAACTGTACAATTACAAAACAAACGAGGACCGTATGTACCCAGAATCCGAAGATTTAAACGAATACCTGATTTCCGACTCAGTAGTTGACTGGCAGACACCGGCAGTTCGCCAGAAGGCGTTGGAGCTTACAGGGTCATTAACTGATGAAGTAGCAAAAGCCCGCTGTCTGTACGAATGGGTACGAGACTCAATCTCCCATACCGGTGATGCAGGGCTTGAGATTGTGACCTGTTCGGCAAGCGAAGTGCTGCAGCACGGCACCGGGATCTGTTTTGCCAAAAGCCATCTTCTGGCTGCCCTGCTAAGGGCAGCCAATATTCCCGCAGGTTTTTGCTATCAGGTTTTGCGACTGGATCCAGCCATTGATGATGAAACAGTTCTGCACGGCTTTAACGCCATCTATC
>JBGSQR010000235.1:0-14894 GCA_041737975.1 Geobacterales bacterium
GTGACTGTCAACGATCTCATGCAGCAGGGGTACACATATTACCGGACCGAACCGGTTGGTGAAAACTTTCATCCGGAGTTTAAACCCGAACTGACACCGGCGCAGCTTCTTGAGATGGGAATTTTTGGTGGCAAATACATGACCGACTGTCGGGATGAGTTCCCGGCGGAATGGTTCAGGAAGGCTAAATTATGCCATGAAGTCCATGATCACAAGTTGAATTGTTTCAAAATCAATGCTTCCAAGCCTTTATCATACTGGCGGGAGAGGGGATGGATTCACAGCGATGATCCACGCGGCTGGTTTCAGTGGTATTGCCGATATTATATGGGCAGGCGCTGCAGCGATGATGAACGTCAGATTAAGCGTTGGAAGGCGATGAAAAGGCATATTGCCCAGATAAGAATCAACTGCATGCCTGGTGATCTCAACTGCAGACGCAGGCAGCGTCAGGCGTTGCTGCACTGGGCTTATGATTCCAGGGTTATGTGACTTGTTTTAGTATTAGGCCGCGTAGGCCTTAAGCCGGTCAAAAACCGCTTTTATTGCCGATTCTGAAGGCGTTGAGCCACCAAGCCCCTTGAGCCAGAATCTGTCATAGACGCGGTTTTCTATTGTTTCGATGTTGATTTCAACGGGGTTTAGAGAATACATGCCGAACATGTTTACCAGGGCGGCCAGAAATCCGATCCTGTCCGGTCCGGTAAGTTCAACAAAAAGGCATCCACCATGCTTTGGTGATTTGTCGACAGTAAAAGTATCCAGCTTGACGCTTTCAACTGCAGGAGGAGTCTTTGTATCTTTGGCCAGTCTCAGATAATCGATACTGTTAGGCAGATATTGAGATTCGGAAAAATCAAGTTCAAGAGTTGCAGACCACTCTATCGGAGAAGTTTTTTCTGCTTTGAAACGGAGTACATTTATTCTGTTATTGGCCAGTCCTGTGCTTAATCGGGCTACCCAGCCTGGTGCAAGTTTCCCGGTTAACTCCAGTTTGTAGAGACTGCCTCCCAAAGATTCAATCTGGGTATCTGCTGTTGAAGGACCATTTTCTCGAGTCAGGTTTTCTTTGATTGTTGTTGTCATCCCCATAAATCACCTCTTTTAAGCTTCATGTCTCAATCCTGTATTGAAGAGCTTCTGAAGTATAGCTGTTTATCTTCACGTACCATGCCAAAATGGAGTTTTTTGAAAACGTCCAAAAACAGGGCAGTTTGGTTGATTTATATGGAAAAAATATGAGTTGGTTTGCTGTTGCTGATTGATTTGTGTGCAGCCGCTTATTGTCTGGGCGTTTCTGCGGGCCGATAATTTCATGTGATGAAATTATCGGCAATTTGTTATGTGTAAATAAGCATACTGAAATAGGTAGATACAGCCCGGATATGACTATTCAACGTGATGGTCTTGGGTCTGTGATAGGTAGGCAATACAGCGCTCCTGAGAAAAATTAAGATGCTCAAGCATCAGTTCTTGTGCCAATAATCCGTCTTTCGTACGGATGGCGTCGAATATCTGTCTGTGGAAGTCGTAGGCTGTGTGGTAGTCTTCTTTGGGGAAATATATGGACCGCCAGACCCTCTGCTGAAATTTGCGCATTGAATCAAAGAGTGTCTGCATCAACTGTAGCCAGGCAACGTTATGGGCAGCCCTGGCGATCAGTATGTGAAAGTTGACATCAAAATCCAGCGAGTTCACGCCACTTTCGTAATTACGTTCCATGGCATTAATTACGATCTGCAGCCTGGACAAATCTTCAGGTAGTGCACGTTTGGCAGCATAAAAACTAGTCCATGATTCTACCCCTTTGCGGACCTCCAGGATCTCCAGGGCTCTTTCCTGCTCAACTCGGATCAGTTCGGAAAGGTGGGTTTCACTGGCAGAGTCAACCATGGACAGTACAATGGTGCCGACTCCCTGGGATGAAATTACCATTCCGGAAGATGCCAGCATGTTTATCGCCTGTCGAACGGAAGGTCGGGATACACCGAATAGTTCGGCCAGTTCCCTTTCAGGTGGCAGTTTCTCGCCGGGAGAAAATTCTCCGGCCAGGATTGAAGAGCGTATCTGCTCTGCAATTTGAGTAGACACGCGTGTAGGTTTAGTCGGTTGAAAGTTCATGTATGCCCCATCAATTTATATAAAAAAATAACAAAAAATAGCAATTTATTAAGTGAGTTTAAGTAAATTATGTTTTTTTACTTTAAGCGTTCACTGTTTATAATGTCAATCTGATAAATATCGGGTTAAGGGTTATAAGCAGGTTACGGTGAATTACTTTGCGTGTCATGGGTGAAAAATCAACGTCCAAAGGAACCGGACCTGATTTCAGTCAAAGTTCCGTTGTTAAAAACCAGATAGTAAACAAACTTATGTTGTCCCTGGTTGTAAGTCCATTCAATGGTGCGTTTGGAAAGCCTGACCTTGCTGCTGGGAGGGTCACATTTTAACTTTACCTCAGAAATTGATTGTCCGGTAGATACCAGATTGCCGTTGGGGCAGCGAAAGTCATCCGCCCATACGGGAAGTGCAAACACTGTCAAGATCAAAAGACACAAGCTGGTTGCTATTATTCTCATGTGAAGCTCCTCTGCTTCTCTTTCCGTTCTAACGTTTTCCCCACAAACTCAATAGAGCCGGTAAAAAAGCCAGGAACACGGCAACACTGGCGGCCATGCCTAGTGACATGACAGCACCGATACTGAAGACACCCTGGTGATGGGCGACCATCAGCGCTCCGAAGCTAAACAGGATCGTCAGGGCATTCAGGAAAACTCCGATTCCGGCACTGCTCATGGCGACCTGGGCCGGTGTTTCATCACCCTGGCGGTAACGGTTGATGATGTAGATGGCTGAATCGATGCCGACGCCAAGGATCAATGGCAGGACAATGATGTTGGCAGAGTTGAAGCTGATTCCGGCTAGCCACATACCTCCAATCATCAGTAATAGACCTGCAAGAAGCGGTAATGCTCCAATAATGGCAAAACGGATGCTTTTGAAGTTGATCAGTAGTATGACTACAATACCGATGAAGGCGTAACCGAATGCTTTAAGATAGGAATCCCGCAGTACGGTCATGGATTCGTAAACCATGATCGGTTCGCCGGTTGCATTCGGAACAACACTTTTTACCTCTTTGACAAACTCTTCCAGCGGGGCATGGTCAAAAATCTCCTTTTTTGCTGCTACCTGCAGCAGGAGTTTCCCGCTTTTACCAACAAAACGCTGCTTTAGTTCCTGTGGTACATCCGCTTCTGTGACCGATGTTGCTTCCAGGCTTTCCTTCATCATGGTCAGCTTGTCCGGTAGTTCGGCAAACATACCTCCCTGGAAATCACGTAACATCCCCAAAGCATTATTGTCTTTTTCTTTTTCCAGGGACTTGAAAAAACCATCCAAAGTAGCAAGGAAAGCGCCGATCGGTTTGGCTTCAGCCGCCTTATCCGTTTCCAGTCGGTTTTTCAGCTTTTCTACGCTGGCGTGAAAAGCTTCAAAAACGGCAGGCAACTCCATTGGGCGAAGATTTTCTTCATAAGGCACCGGCCTGACATCGGCCATGACCTTTTTCAGGGCTGTCAGTTCAGCCAGTTTTGCTTCCTGCTGTTCCGGCACCAGTGACGACAGGCTGACCACATGGTCAACGCTGGACAACTTTTCCAGTTTGTTGGTCAGTTCTGCTGCTTCCTGTTTGTCTTTAGCTGTAACAACGGCAAAGTAGCCGGAGTTTTCCTTGCTGGACATCAGCTTGTAGGCATACTCAACCGATTGCAGTCCTTTGGCCTGCAGGTTCATCAGGTTATAGTCAAACTCGGTTTTTACGGTTGGATAGATGCAGAGCAGTGACATGATGACTGTTATGAACAGTACCTGTCTCGGGTTGTTGAATATTATTCGTAATAGTGGCTTATCTGTGGATTTGGAACTGTTTTTATTGTCAGCCGGTTTGCTTTTCCGGAATCTTTCCAGCAGGATCATCATGGCTGGCAGTACTGTGAATGTGGATATCACACAGATGATAACTCCGCCGGCAGCAATAATACCCAGCTCGGCGATACCTTTGAAGTCGGTAAAGGCAAAGGTGGCAAAGGCCATTGCTACTGTGGCGGCGGCCATAATAATCGAACGGATGTTGGAGGAAAGCCCGGTTTCTATGGCCTCCATGCCGCTGGCGCCAAGTTTTAACTCTTCCTGATAACGCAGAACTACCTGGATGCCATACTCGATCCCCAGACCGATCAGCATAATGGCAAAGACCATTGAAAGAATGTTGAGGTGGCCGATGGCCAGTGTAGCAAAGCCGAATGAAACGCAGATGCCTACGATCAGCGAAACCATGGCTGCTATTACATTCAGCAGTCCACGGAAGGCAAAAAACAGCAGAATGACGGTCAATACCAGTGACAGGATGGTGGCGGTTTCCATGTCTTTCTGGCTGGTGGCCATTTCCTCGTATTCCAGTACCGGAACGCCTGTCAGGCCGGCTTTGATGCCTTTGAATTCCGGCTTGTCAGTAACCTGTTTCAGTACTTCCCTGACTTTGGCAATCGCCTTTTCAGCGGGAACAAAACTGTCGGCCTCTTTGACCGGCAATATTGTTATGACCTGCTGTTTGCCGGCGGATTCAAGCATGGAAGGCTTGCCGTCACCACTCCCTTTCAGGAATGAATCCATGCTCATGGCGCTGGATTTGCCGTCAAAACCCTTGAACCCCTTGTCCAGTGTGGTCAGCATGAATGTGATGCTTTTCAGGTTGTCAGGTGTGGGGGCGGTCAGATAGTTGTCTATCTGCCTTGTCAGGCTGGTAAACAGGGTTTGTACTGATGGTCCTGCAGCCAGATCCTTTAATACGGGAGCGGCCATGGTCAGGGTGCTGCGCAGAGCCTTGATTTCTTCCAAAGGCATGAACAGCAGACCGTTTTTACGGAAATAGGGCAGCCCGCCGGGATAGAAGACCTCCCTGAAGACGGTTTTTTCTTTGTCTAACAACGCAAAGACAGCAGCGCTGCAGCGGCTGACCTTTTCGGCATCATCTGACTCAATGACTATAACAACCTCTTCCTGGTCACCGAATTCCTGGCGGTAAGCCTTGTAGTCAAGCTGGAAGGATGCATTGCGCGGCATCAGGTCGTCACGTCCGGTCAGGAACTCCATATTTTCTTTTGTATAGAAAATGGACAGTACTGAAATCAGCAGGGCCGCAGCAAGTATCAGGCGAGGGTATGTGGCGACAAAGTTGAATAATTTGTTTTTATAATTTTTGTGAGGCACAAATACTCCTGTATTTTTGTAATAACTGTTTAAAATAAAGCCCTACCGTGTAAATGTCAATCAGACGCTTTATATGGCCGTTTTTAATGGCAGTTTTTAAAATAATTTGTTACCGCAATCAATGGATGGTATTTTTTCAAAATTAGAATTTCATCTGAATGTTTTATGTCAACCATTCATATACTGAAACGTTATTCCAGTTACAGGCAACAGAGAAACAAATGAATAATGGCAGAGGAGCCGGACCTGAGTAATTCAGTAAACCTCAATCTGTTTCTGGCCGGTGTTGAAAAAAGGGCTTTCAGGATAGCTCAATTTGCCGTTGCCGATAGTGATAATGCCCTGGATATTGTTCAGGACAGCATGTTGGATTTTGTGCGTCGTTATCGCAATAAGCCTGAGGATGAGTGGGCACCTTTATATTATCGTGTTTTGAACAGCAGAATCAGCGATGCGCATCGTCGCCGATCTGTCCGAAACAGAGTTTGGGGATGGTTTGCCCGGGACAGTGAAGATGATATTGAAGATCCGATTCAGACAGCCAAGGACCCCAAGGGTGAAGATCCACTTGTGCTGCTGGAACGCACACGGTTGGGCACCAACCTGGAAAAGGCGATCAGCTCTTTGCCATTGCGTCAGCAACAGGCATTCCTGTTGCGAGCCTGGGAAGGATTGGATGTGGCAGAAACCGCATTTTCAATGGGGTGTTCACAAGGAAGTGTCAAGACTCATTATTTCAGGGCAGTACAGGCCTTAAAAGAGAAGTTGAAGGAGTTCGGCAATGACTGAAATCAACCGTGATATAAAATTTGAGCAGCAAATTAGAAAAGAACTGGATCAATCTTTGGAAAGTCTGGGTCTGAATGTTGAGAAACAGTTACAGGCTGGGCGACTTAGAGCTTTGAATCAGCCGGTTCAAAAATGGAGTGACCGGCTCAGGCTGGAAAATTGGATTCCCGCAAAAAGCTTTGCTGTAGTTGCTGTAGTACTGATGGCAGTATCTCTCTGGTATACAACCAGGCCGCAATTGATGGCGAGCAAGGCTGAAGAGCTGGAGGTTCTGACAATTACGGCTTCACTGGATATGTACAAGGATCTTGAAATGCTGCAGTGGTTGGCGGAAACTGATGAAAAAGGTTGATTTTGCAGTTTTGATTATTGTTTTTGCCCTGGCTGCGCCTGTCTGGGCTGATGACAAGGTCGGTGATATGGAACTGCTGGAGTATCTGGGTAGTTTTGAAACCAGTAGTGGCAAGGCCGTCGATCCGCTTCTGTTTAAGCAGGACAGCAAAATGAGTAAAAAGAAGGAAGGTTCAGTGAACCAGGACAAAGAAAGCAGAAAACAGCAGAAAGATAAGAGTGAACTGAAGGAACGTGACTATGAAAAATAGATCGGCATGCATAGTTGTTCTGGTTTTAGGGTTGTTTTATTCAACTCTGGCCTTTGGTGAGGGAGCAGGAGTCAGTTGGGATCGCCTCAGCCGGGAAGAAAAGCAGGTTTTAAAGCCCTATCGCGATAAATGGGATTCACTGCCGCCTGAGCGCCAGGAAAATCTGCAAAAAGGTGCAAATCGCTGGCGTCAGATGTCAAATGATGAGCGTCAGGCCGCAAAAGAACATTTCAAGCGCTGGCGAGAGCTGCCACCAGGAGAAAGAGATCAGATTAAGCAACGTTTCAGGGCTTTCAGGCGCCTGCCTGTGGAGGAACAGGAAAAAATCAGGGAAAGGTATAAGTGGTTTAAGGGGCTGCCACCGGAAAAACGTGAGGCTCTGCGAGGGCGGTGGCAAAGTCTGCCACCGGAAGAGCGTAAGGCTATTCGTGAAAACTGGAAGGATATGTCGCCACAGGAGCGCAAGGCGGTACGCAGAAAACTGAAGCTGTCCGATGACGGGCAGTGAAAAAAATATTTTTCCTGTCAACCGGATTGATGGAAGTGCGTTAAATACTACAAGCGGTAAAAAACTTTTCAGGAGATCTAATATGTCAAAAATCGTAAAAACAATCTGTGTTACTCTTGCATTATCACTGTTTGCTGCATCAGCTTTTGCCGCATCGGCCAATGACCCGGGTGTTCAGCAGCGAGAAGTCAATCAGGAAAGACGGATTGATCAGGGTGTGAAAAGTGGCGAACTGACACCGCGTGAGGCCGGCAGGCTGGAAGCTCAACAGGCAAAAATCAAGCAGGACGAAGCACGTATGAAGGCAGATGGCAAGCTGACCAAGGCGGAGCGTAAAAAATTGAAGAAAGAGCAGAATAGGGCCAGTAAAAATATCTATCGTAAAAAACATAACGAACGTGCGGTAGATGTAAAATAGAAAACAGACTCCATTTTGTTGTATTAGAAACGGGCTCGGAATATGGGGCCCGTTTCTGCGTTTAAAGGGAATTTAAAGATTACAAAAAGATTAATAGTTGAAATATCAGTTTTCCCCATTGAAATCATTCCGTATTGACCGTATTATCCGGCAATCATTCCAATCAGGCTTAAAATCCTTGTTTGATATTCAAAGGCCTGGTTGTTTGTTTGATTTGACTACTGTTTTGTATAAATCCAGATGCAGAAGGATAATTGTCAATGTTCAATTCCATTAAATCAAAACTGGTTCTGATGTCTTTCGTCAGTATTTTTACAATATCTTTTTGCATTATGCTCTCATATTTTCTGGCCACTCATGAGATAAAATCTATTATGCAAAAGGACCTGGAGACTGTTGCAGATGCTATGGAGAAGAGCATCAGCTATATCGCCAAGAGCAACCCGGATGCCTACAAGGATAAGGACTTCAAAAAGCTGATCTATGATGTGAAGATCGGTAAAAGCGGATATGTCTTCATGATGGATGGTGCCGGTGTTATGACGGTGCATCCGACAAATGAAGGTGCCAATCTTTCTGGAAATAGCCATATAGATCAGATCAGAAAAAATAAAGGGTCAGGAATTGTTGAGTATGTTTCGGTCAGCAGTGGACAGGAAAAAATTGCGGCCTATAGATATGTTAAAGAGTTGGGACAATGGGTTGTGCCTGGCGTAAACAAGTCCGATTATTATGATCTGTTGAAAGGGAATTTTCTTAAGTGGAATATCGGCTGTGCCGTAGTTATTGCATTATTGCTTTCAATTGCCCGTATGAAGATTATCCGCAGTATTACTGAACCTGTCATGTCCGCAATTGGTGTCGCCAATAAACTGGCCACCGGTGATCTGACTGTCAAGTTTTCAGAAGCAGAGTTGGCCAGAAAAGGGGAGCTTGGTGAACTGAATCTGGCCCAGCAGACAATGATCAATAGCCTGAACTCAATGGTTTTGAAGGTTAATGACTCATCACAGGATCTGACCAGAATCAGTGAAAGTATTTCTGAAACCGCCAGTCTGGTTACACTTTCAGGCAAAGAGCAGTCCGTTGCCGTAGACGAAACCGCTGCTGCTGTGGATGCTATCAATCTTTCTGTACAGGATGTGGCAGATGGGGTTGAGATCCTTTCCAGTTCAGCTGCCGAAGCCTCTTCAGCAACTATTGAAATGGCGGCAAGTGTTGAAGAAGTTGCACTCAATATGGAAAAACTTTCTACAACGGTTGATGAAGTCGGGTCTTCGATCATGGAGATGACAACCGCTGCCAAGGAGATCGGTGGCAGTGTGCAGGTTTTGATGGATATATCTTCCACCACCGCATCTTCAATCAGCCAGATGGACTATTCCATAAAGCAGGTTGGCGAGCATGCCCGCAACAGTGCCGGAATTGCCAGGGAGATCCTGAAAGAAGTGGCAGCCGGTCGTGAATCAGTACATGCTACCATTGACGGTATAGCAGAGATCAAAAGCGCAACCCAGACAACTTCAGAGGTCATCAATGCCTTATCATCCAGTGCCGCGGATATCAGTGAGATTCTCCGGGTGATTGATGATGTTACCGCACAGACGAATCTGTTGGCCCTGAATGCGGCGATTATTGCCGCCCAGGCCGGTGAGCACGGTAAAGGTTTTGCCGTTGTTGCAGACGAAATCAAACAACTGGCGGATCGGACAAAATACTCAACCAAAGAAATCGGTGTTGTTATTGCCGGTGTACTCAAAAATACGGAACTGGCGGTAAAAACAATTGCTGCGGCAGAACAGAGCATTGAATCTGGCGGTAAGTTGTCTCGTTACTCAGGAGATGTTTTGGAAAATATCTATGTCAGGGCCAGTGATTCTGCCGACCAGGTGGAAGAGATAGCCAGGGCTACCGTCGAGCAGGCAACCGGCAGTCATATGATCAGCCAGGCCATGGAAAATCTGGCTCAAATGGTTGTTCAGATCAGAAATGCGACCAGGGAGCATGAACGCGGAAATGAACTGATCATGTCTGCTGTTGAACAGATCAAGGATATGAATAAGCATGTCAGTAATTCGACCCGTGAGCAGATTAAGGCAAGTAAGGAAATTGCCAGTTCCACGGAAAATATTAATGACATGTCTCAACAGATTAAACAGGCCTGTGTCAAGCAAAGTGCCTGCAGTAACAGGATTACTGAAGCAATGGAGCGCATCTTTCAATCTGCCGGTGCCAATAACCAGGCTACAAATGATTTGAATAACGCCGTAACCGGCCTGGTTTCCCAGGTCAATAATTTGCAGAAAGAGATGGGCAGCTTTAAAACAATGGATTTGACTTGATATCAGATCGAAGCTGGTATCAGGTTCAGATTTTTTTGAAGAGTAAAAAACCTTTGTTGACAGCAGACTTTTTTTTGTGTAAAGAATCAACCCTTGTTTTTAATTTTCACTCTAATTTAATCGGGGGTTTTTCATGGTTTCAACAGAAACACAGAAGGTTCAGGTAGTTATTGCAAATCCGACCGGGCTGGGCTTGTTCGGACTGGCAATGGTAACTTTAGTTGCAGCTTCACAAAAGCTTGGACTTACTACCGGCTTGTCAGTAGTAATTGTCTATGCAATGCTTCTTGGTGCTACATGCCAGTTAATTGCTTCAATTTACGACTTCCTGCATGACAATATCTGGGGTGCCACTGTTTTTGGAGCATACGCCATGTTCTGGTATGCCATTTGCGGTGTCTGGCTGATGAAAATGGGTGTAATGGGGCCAATTTTGGCATCTGCAGTTGATATCAAGCAGCTTGGTTTTGCCTTTATCGGTTACCTGATATTTTCTGTCATGATGACTATCGGAGCTTTGGAAGTTAATAAAGTCATCTTTACAATTATGGTATTAATCGATGTACTTTTGGCCGCCCTCGCAATGAATGCTTTCGGTGTTGCTGCTCATGAAACACACGTAATTGCTGCCTGGACTGAAATGATCATTTCACTGCTGACTTTTTATGCCTGCTGTGCAGTTGTTCTGAACACACATTTCAAACAAGTGTTCATGCCTATGGGCAAGCCTTTCGGAATTTTCAAGAAATAGTCTAAATACATTAGACAGCAAAGCCCTCTGAGAAATCAGGGGGCTTTTTTTTTGACTGTAAAGTTTGCTATAGTGAAACAGTCCAAGTTTCTCTGTAATAAATTTTGAATTGAGGTTGCCTTTTGACAGTCAAAGTTTCCAACCATCTTATTAATACCATGTTGGCTACTCTCAGCAGAGATTTTCTGCAGGGAAAGGAAGAGGTGTTGCGCCTTGTGGCAATTGCCCTGCTGTCCGGTGGTCATATTCTGATTGAAGATCTGCCCGGATTGGGCAAGACTACGGTGGCGCTTGCCCTGGCCGGAAGTACCGGGCTGTCTTTTGGTCGTGTACAGTGCACCAGTGACATGCTGCCATCCGATATTACCGGTTTGTCCGTATTCAATCGTGAAAGTGGACATTTTACATTCATGCCCGGTGCTGTGTTTAATAACATCGTACTGCTGGATGAAATCAACAGGGCCATGCCTCGTACCCAGAGCGCAGTCCTGGAGGCCATGGAAGAAAGGCGAGTGACCGTAGAAGGGGTTACACATTTGTTGCCCGATCCTTTCATTGTTTTTGCAACTCAGAATCCGACCGACCAGAGCGGCACCTATCCGTTGCCCGAGTCTCAGCTGGACCGTTTTCTGATCTGCACCGGCATCGGTTATCCGCCACCGCATCTGGAGAAAATGATTATTTCCGGTGGCGGCATCCGTGAGCGTATTAGCGATATTATTCCGCTTGCATCGGCTAGTGACATTTTAGCGGCTCGTAATGCGGTTCAAAATGATGTTTTCCTTTCGGATAAGGTCGTCGGGTATATTCATGAACTGGTAGTTGCAACCAGAAACAGTTCGATGATTCAAACCGGCCTTTCAACCAGAGCGGCTATAAACCTTGCTCAGGCAGCCCGATCAGCCGCTTTTCTGGAAGGTAGGTTGTTTGTTGCGCCTGAGGATGTCAAGGGTGTGGCTGTTGCTGTCTGTGCCCATAGACTGGTCTTGAGGCCTGATTATGAGGGTTTTGATCGAGGAGATCTCATACGAAAACTAATAGCCGACACACCGCTTCCTTTGGTCTGAGGATCAGTAAGGCCGGCGCAATTTATATCGTTATAACATTGCTGCTTGGCTTTTCAGCTGTAAATACCGGAAATAATCTACTGTTCCTGATTGTTTCGGCCTTGCTGGCTTTCATGTCCATTACCGGGCTGGCTGGTATGCTGAATCTCCAAAAACTATCACCCGAACTCCTGATGCCTCAAGAGATGTTTGCCGGTACCCCCGCACCGTTCCGTCTAAGAATCAAAAACTCCAAACGCTATTTACCTTCATTCATGATTCGTATGGAAACTGACAGTGGCGATAACTGTACAATCCCGGTTATCAGTCGCAACAGTACTGTTGAAGAGTTCTTCTCAATTACATTTCCTGCCCGGGGGCGTGCAGTTGTGGGAATTATTACCGTCAGTTCGATTTACCCGGTCAACTTCTTTACCAGATATTGGAAATTTAATCTGGAAGAGACGGTAATTGTTTTCCCGCACCTGATATTTGGAAAGTATCAGGATGGAATTATTGGAAATGCCTCGGCTGGCAGCAATTTGCGACAGTCCAGAGGCATGGATGGCGAGCTGGAACGAATTGCCGAATATTCGGGAAATGAACCGCTCAGGCTGATTCATTGGAAATTGTCGGCCCGGTCTGACGACCTGCTTGTCAAAGAGTTTGGCAGCCAGACTGTTCAGCCGCTGGTGATTGATCTGGAGCAACAAACAGGACAAAATCTGGAAGAGCGTATCTCCCGGGCAGCCTGGCAGGTAAAAAAACTGATTGTCAGCAGGCCTGTCGGACTAAAACTGCATGATCGCACCATCGCCCCGGCAACAGGCAACGGTCACTGCCTTTATCTCTTAACTGAACTGGCTCTATATGGCAAAGATTAGCTTCCTGATTGCTATTTTATCCTGCCTTATTTCGCTCTGCGGCATATTGCCTCTTCTTTCATGGTTGACGACCATACCGCTTGTATTGCTCTGTTTGGCTTTTTTTGCATCTGTCTGGCAGGACTGGAAAGGTGTCTGGCCAATTAGTAACCGCTTTCTGAATTTTTCAATTGTTCCGGTATTTTTATTCTATGCTGCTCAGGTCAGCCGTGCCAACCTGGTTGAACCGGTAGTCAGCCTTCTGGCGATCATGCTGGCGGTACGACTCTTGGGTGAAAAGAGTGTACGCCATTATCTTCAGATTTATGCATTATCCCTGTTCTGTTTGGCATCTTCCTCGCTATATGATCTTAGTCCTGTTTTTCTTGTCTATCTTGGGTTGTTATTGTTTATGGTTGCAGTGTCTCTGGTGTTGCTGGCTTTTCATGACCACGATAAACGTTTGTTGTTGCCTGTTGGCGACATGCGTAAAGTTCTTGCATCGGGACTGCTGATTCCGCTTTTTTCAATTCCGCTTTTGATCGGTTTTTTCTTTCTGCTGCCGCGAACACCTTTCCCCTTATGGGATTTTCTAAATACATCAGGAAACAGAACCAGTGCCTTTGCAGAAAAGGTTGAACCCGGAGTTGCTCCGGTAGCAGGTGAATCTACGGCACTTGCCTTCCGTGCCGAATTGCCCCGTCAGCCAGGCCAAATTTACTGGCGAGGCAAGGTTTTTAACAAGCTGGATGGAAACAGCTGGATTCGGGACGAGTCGGTCCCGGCAGAGAGGATCTTCTATTCTACGAAGCGTATCGTACAGACAATTTATCCGGAACCCGGGCTTTCAAGAACCCTGATAGCTCTTGATGCGCCTGCCACGCTCAAGTCACTCAGAACTAGGCGCAACCCGGACGGTACTTTTGAAATGCTTTATCTCAGCCGCAAACGGATGGCATATGAGGCCGATTCGGTATATGAAGGGCTGTTACCGGTTGAGGGTACAATCAAACGGGATTTCTATCTCAGGCTTCCTGCTGATTTACCAGCCAAAATCAAATTGCTGGCTGACGGAATCAGCAAAAATAGCCGTAGGGATCTGGATAAGCTGGAAAATCTGGAGAAGTTTTTCCGAAATGGAGGCTATCGGTATTCTCTACAGGGGCTTCCAACTGGGAATGATGCTCTTGAACAATTTATCTTTGATAAAAAACAGGGGCACTGCGAGTTTTTTGCCTCTGCTTTTGCCGTGTTACTGAGAGCTTCAGGCGTTCCAGTCAGGTTGGTCGGCGGATATCTTGGCGGCGATTATAATGAATTGGGTGGGTATTACCTGGTAACTGAAAAAATGGCCCATGTGTGGGTGGAAGTTTTCATTGAAGGAAAGGGATGGCTTCGACTGGACCCGAGCAGCTTTGCCGAAAATGCCGGAGCGGTCTGGAGTAGCCAGCCGCAGCCAGATTTGTGGAAAAGAATCAGAATGGTTACGGATTCTATTGATCATGTGTGGAACCGCTCCGTAATAACCTATGATTTTGCCAGTCAGATGGATGCAGCACAAAAGCTGGGTACGGTTTTACAGCGTACTGATACCAGGCAAACCTTGAATAGTATGTTTAATCCACTTCTGATGGTAATTTTTGCTTCGGGACTGTTTTATCTGTTTATGATAAGAAAAAAACTGTTTCTGTCGAGAGAACAGCGTCTGTTAAACAGGTTCTGCAAAACAGTTGAGAGGGATTGCAAACTGGAAATTCGAAACGGAGAGCAGGGTCTTTTTGAAATTGCCGATATCTGTCAAAATAAGGATGTTCGGGATTTTGTTGATATCTATGCCAGGGCTGTTTATCGTGACAGAAAACTGGATAATGATGAATACAGGCGTTTGAAAATGATTCTGGATAAAGGGTTTGTATCAATTTGAATTTTGTCTATACTGATTCATAGTAAGTTCAGTTGAGAAAGGTAAAATATGGAAATCCAGGCCGAACAGCTTATATCTTATATCGGAGAAGAAAACCTGAAAATCTCCCGCCTGATTACTGTGGAGGAGAAAGAGCTTTTACAAAAGCTACTTGGTGAAATGTCTGATCTGTTTGGTGTTGCTACTACTCTATCTGACCCAGATGGTACGCCAGTTTTCGATTATTGTAATTTTACGGAACTATGCCAGAAACATATTCGTGGCAGTGAAGAAGGGCTAAGACGTTGCAAGTTGGAAGCCTTTAAGCGGGGGAAGCTTGCCGAGGAGTCCGGTGAACCGCAGGTGTACAAATGTCACGCGGGTATTGTGGATTTTACATC
>JBGSQR010000258.1:0-7366 GCA_041737975.1 Geobacterales bacterium
GAGCGGATGGAAGAAATGGCATGAACAGTCGTACACACGCCACAGATACGCTGGGCATATATCCAGGCATCTTCCGGCGGACGACCTTTCAGAATCAGTTCAAGCCCACGCCACATCTGGGCCGAGGACCAGGCGTTGGTAACCTGCCCACCATTCACTTCCACATCTATTCTGAGATGACCTTCTATTCTGGTAATCGGATCAAGGGTTATGCGAGCCATGTACAACCTCCGTATAAAAAAGAAACAAAATTGTTATATTTAATTCAGTTAGATAACTGACCGGATTTCATCGTCCGGATGGCCGTCGTGATGCAGACGAGGCAGGATCGGGAAAGTCTTGACCAACAACTGATAGCCAAGTATCTCAATTGAAATAAGGCCAACTGTAACCATGAATTCGGACAGTGACGGGAAATAACTCCAGCCATTACCAGGATCAAATCCAATCAGGTAGACATTAAACCGATACAGTGCCCCGCCCGCTACCAGACACATGGCAGCCAGGAAAAGCCTGCGCAATGATCCACGGTTACGCTTGAAAAACAGCATGCAGGAACCGGTGGCAACCAACATATTCTGCAGGACAAAGAAGAATGAATTAGTACCGGAATTAAAAATCAGCCCCAGTTGTCCCCGCCAGGCCAGGTCACCGAAAATCACACCGAACCAGATAATAGTCAACCAGGGTATAACAGCTGAAACAACAGACAGCTCTTTAGTTTCATAGGGGCGCTTGAAGGCGTAGCAAGAGATAATAGACTCCAGCACCACTATTGAGAAACCTATAAAGATACAGTTAACCAGGAACAGTAACGGCAGAAAACCGGTATACCACAACGGATGAAGCTTGCTGGAACTGAGCAGCATCAGGGAGCCTAGCGACGACTGATGCATGGTGGGAAGCGTGATGCCAAGGACAACAAAGAAAATCAGAATTCTGTCCAGTTTTGGTCGAATCATTTTGGCATATTTGGAAATAGCATCTTTTTGCTGACGGGAAAGCATCTTTTGAATCGAATACAGGATTCCTCTAGTGTCGCTCCATCGATCCCTTTCCAGAATAAATAGCACTGAAGGAAGTATTTCGATGATCAACACAGTAGAATAAATCATGACACATAAAGCTACTTCGAACATGGCCGAATTAGCCTGCCACTTGGAGGGGACGAAAAAGTTGTAGGCATTCCAGGGTCGGCCCAAATCAACCATAACCGAGAACCCTGCCAGACAGTATCCGAACATACTGGTCAGAACGGCTGAGCGGATCATGTGATGATAGTGCATATTGTTGCAGATATAGATAAATATCGCCATGGCATAGCCGCCGCAGGCGATGGCTGTTCCTGTTGCCACATCATAGGTAATCCAGATTCCCCATGGGTAGCCGTCACTTAAGTTGGAAACATATCCCAATCCTTTAAAAAAGCGAAGCGCGATCAGCGCCAGACCGATCAATGAGAGCAGCAGCAGGATCAGGAACGAGGGAGTAATAATAGGCGCTTTATGTCTTCTATACTCGGAATGCGGCATTATTTGTCCCCTTTCTTGCCCGACTCTAAGGAAACCTTGTCGTGATTATGCTTTTCTTTGTGATATTTCTTCATATTCCTGACAGCAACAAAACAGAGAGTACTGTAAAGGGCAACCGGTGCAATAAAACCCTTGTAGATGGTGTGCTGGATATTTTCTGACAAGTTGGCATCGGCCTTATCCGAAAGAACCGGGAGCCCGATTTTTTCATAGGGCACAGCGGCCAGATAGAGGTGATTGGTGCCTCCTGCCTCTTTTTCACCATATACGTGCTTCTGATATTTTTCAGGTGACTCCTGGATTCTTCGATGGGCTTCTTCAAGCAGCGTTTTTCGCTTCCCGAACAGAATGGCACCGGCCGGACACGTTTCGGCACAGGCTGTTGTTCCAGTTTTTATCAGACTGGTATGTTTACAGAGATCGCACTTGACTATCTGGGGATTGAGCTTGTCCCACTGGAATCGCGGAATATTAAATGAGCAGGCTACCTGACAAAATCGGCAACCGATGCAGACACTTTTATCGTAATCCACAATACCGGTTACCTTGTCGCGCGTCATGGCGCTGACCGGGCAGGCCGACACACAGGACGGTTTCTGGCAATGCATGCAGGAGTGTTTAACGTATGACCATTTCTGTGGAGATTCCTTGTAGAGCTTGATGATAGTGCGGGTATTGCCGTTCAGGTCAACCTGGGCATCCCACATCCCTTCCTTGTCAAACTTTGCCTTATCGTAAGCAAGTCCACCAAAATCCATGTTGACGCGTTTGCAGGCAGACATACAGGCTTTGCAGCCAACACATTTCACAGCATCATAGAGCATACCGACTGTATCATTGTTAATCTGATGGATCTCCGAAGCTGTTGCGCTTCTGCCTGACAGCAATGTTGCGCCGCCCAGCCCGAGAATCTGGAGAAACTGGCGCCTATTCGGGTTTGCCATACTTCTCCCCCCTTTTTGTCCCGTCGGGGAGTTTCTTGGACATCATCAGGCCCGCACCGACAGCAACTCCGGCAGCCAGTCCCACAACTCCGGTTGTAACAGGATCAATAACCGGGCTCTTCTGTTTGGTGTCAATTGTGGCATACCCTTCAAATGGCGTTGGCTCGTGCAGAGGCACCTTATCGGCAATGGCGGTCTTGAAGAGCAGGTCCGGTTCCGTACAGCCGATACAGGGGTGGCCAATAGATACGGGCCAAACTCCCACATCATTGAAGCGTTGAACCGAGCAGTTGGCATAGGTAGCTGGCCCTTTGCAGCCCAGTTTATAGAGGCAGTGACCTTCAGCATGCGAGGCATCGCCATATTTGCTGGCAAAACGACCGGCATCAAAGTGCGGACGACGCTCACAATGTTCGTGAATCTTTCGGCCATAGGCAAATTTTGGACGCCCCATTTTGTCCAGCTCAGGAAATTTTTTAAAGGTTGTGTAATAAAGAATGGTGGAGAGCACATTGTAGGGGCTAGGTGGACAACCCGGAATATTGATGATCGGTTTATCCTTGATGATATCCTGAACACCAACCGCTCCGGTCGGGTTGGGCCCAACCGACGGGATACCGCCATAACTGGCGCATGTGCCGAGAGCGATAATGGCAGCAGCGCCGGAGGCACATTCTTTAAGTGAATCAATGGCCGTTTTGCCGGCTACTTTACAGTAAATACCCTTGTCTTTGGTTGGAATGGCGCCTTCAACCACCAGAAGATATTTACCCTTGTTGTCACGCATGGAGTCATGCAGGGATTTTTCCGCCTGGTGGCCAGATCCGGCCATCAAGGTTTCATGATAATCCAGGGAGATCATATCAAGGATCAGATTTGAAACGGTAGGATGTGATGAACGCAAAAGTGAGGTTGAACAACCAGTACACTCCTGGAAGTGAAGCCAGATTACAGCGGGCCTGTTATCACTCTTTCGTGATGCTGCAGCTACTTTGGAAACCATGCTGAAAGGAAGTCCCAGCATTGCCGATACCGTCAAACACGTCTTGATAAAGTCCCGGCGTGAAGTCCCGGAATGTTGCCGTTCTCTGTTCATATCACTCTCCTGCTTCAGAAATGTACATAGCATCACAATAAAAAGTTAAATCAAAAACCGCCTCTGCGAGTAGAGACGCACTACCGAGTAAAGCCGGACTCCGCAATCCGACTCACTTTTAAAACGGGCTGTTATTTATTAAGCTTGTTTTTAACGAGGGTTAAATCTAAGCGGTTCAAGAGGATGAATAAAGCAGCTTTGCTTTCACTTCCAGACACATAAGAACCCTGTTCAGACAAAGAGCCACCAAACAATACAGTGAAGCCAAAAGCTCAGAACAAATCAAATAAACTTAATTTATCAAAGACAGACATGCAACAATTTCAGGGCATTAATGCATCCGTCCAATTAAGGCAAGTTGTCTTACCAATTTTTTAAATATACTATATAGCCAAGATTGTCAACTATTTAGAGCACTATTTTTATCTTGTCAGACCAATTCTTGCACATATACATAAAACATCGTTTTATAAAATAGGATGCGATTTTAGTCTAAATACCATTTTTTCACCTTTATAAATTTGCTCTTTATATTTAAGCGAGTTAACTCGGCATTCTTGACACAACCGCCTATAACATGGTAACAAAACAAGACTATCCATACTCGTAATCATCCAACCCTGATAAACAGAATAAGTGCGTTAACGAAGTTTTTTTCTGCCATAAAAATGCAGAAAACAATTTCTAACTTACTAAACGAATCGAGGCCCACCTTGAACCACAATCGATCAGACGTTTTATTCCAACAAGCAAAACTTTCCATTCCCGGAGGAGTCAATAGTCCGGTGCGGGCCTTCAGGTCAGTTGGCCTAAACCCGCTCTTCATCAAAAAGGCCAGCGGGGCCAATATATTTGATGAGGACGGTAACTCCTTTATAGACTATGTAGGCTCATGGGGACCAATGATACTGGGGCACTGCCACCCACAGGTTGTTGGTGCGGTAAAAACTGCTCTGGACTATGGCGCTAGCTTCGGTGCACCTACCGAGTTGGAAACAACACTGGCCAACATGGTAATTGATGCAGTCCCCTCGATTGAAATGGTTCGCATGGTAAGTTCCGGCACCGAAGCAACCATGAGCGCGATCCGCCTGGCACGAGGTTACACAGGTCGGGACAACATCATCAAGTTCTCTGGTTGCTACCACGGCCATGCCGACTCATTGCTGGTTAAGGCCGGATCCGGTGCCGCAACATTCGGCGTACCGGACTCACCTGGTGTTCCCGCAGCTACTGCACGTCACACACTTACCGCCGAGTTCAACTCGCTGGATTCCGTCAACAAACTTGTTTCTGAGAACAGCGGCAGCATCGCCTGCATCATTGTCGAGCCGGTGGCCGGTAATATGGGCACAGTCCCGCCACGGGAAGGTTTTCTGGAAGGGCTGCGGGAAATATGTACTAGAGAAGATATTGTACTGATCTTTGACGAAGTCATGTCAGGCTTCCGGGTGGCTTTTGGCGGAGCTCAGGAGCTCTATGGCGTGACACCGGATATGACGACACTTGGGAAGATCATCGGTGGTGGACTACCGGTAGGGGCTTTTGGTGGCAAAAAAGAGATTATGGAAAAGCTTTCTCCTGCTGGCGGGGTTTATCAGGCAGGAACTTTATCCGGAAATCCTCTGGCAATGACAGCTGGCATTGCTACTTTAACTTTACTTAAACAGCCTGGTTTTTATCAGGCACTGGAAGATAAAAGCCGACTGGTTGCCGAAGGTATTACGGATGCTGCCAAAAGAGCTGGCTATCCGATTTATTCAACGCGTGTGGGCAGTATGTTCTGTGCATTCTTCAGCAAGGGTGAGGTATTCGACTGGACAACCGCCTCATCCTGTAATACCACCGAGTTTTCCAGATATTTCCAGTCCATGCTGAACCAGGGCATCTATCTGGCACCGTCACAATTTGAGACAGCTTTTGTTTCTGCAGCGCACAGCGTTCAGGACATTGAAGCGACCATCAAAGCATCCTTCGAAAGCTTTCGACAGCTTTTATAAAACAGTGTTTATTTATTTGACACGGTTACTTCGAGCATGATAGGTAATATTGTTTAGAACAGCGCGTGAGCAGACTTGGACCAAGACAAAAGAGACATTTTCCGCAACCTGGCAATGGTTTCAAGCATGGGAATTTCGGTTGCACTTGCGATCGGGATTGGCGCCTGGTTTGGGCTTACACTTGACGACTGGTTAAATACAAGTCCATGGTTCTTTTATATCTTCCTGCTGCTCGGCATTGCCGCGGGATTCAAAAATATCTACGTAATCGCTCGCCGGGAGATACAAAAAGATGACGGCAGCAATAAATGAGGACAGCCTCTTTGCCTTCATCATCAAATGTTCTTTAACACTTTTAGCCATTTTGACACTTTCCGGCTTTGTCTTTTTCTCTAACAAAGTTGGCTGCGGTATCCTGGCTGGCGGATTGATCGCACTGTTAAATTTTATCTGGATGCGCAACATGCTGCAACGCATTATCTTTAATGCACCGGCAAATCCTGAAAGATATGCCCAGGTCCGCTTCATATCACGACTTAGCATTATAGCTTTTGCGCTTTACATGATCATAACGTCTGGTATTTTTTCTATAGCAGGAACCGTTGTCGGACTTTCCATTATTGTAATAAATTTGATTGGCTTATCTGTTTATTTTTCATTGCGTACAGGAGGATAGCTTTATGGTTCACCCCTTACTTTTCCTGGAGTTTCTCCGCAATCTGCTTGAACCGCTACATATTACCGGCGCCAGCGCAGATGCAATCATATATACATGGCTGGTGATTCTGCTCCTGCTGGCCCTGTCATTGATCTCAACAAAAGCCATCAAAACTATCCCTAGCGGACTTCAAAACTTCATGGAAATGGTTATTGATACGATTGAGAAGATGATCGTTGACACCATGGGTGAACATGGGCGGCGCTTCTTCCCGCTGATTGCAACTCTGGCACTTTTCATTCTGGTTTCCAATCTGATCGGACTTGTTCCCGGATTTTTCCCACCAACCGCCAATATAAATACAACTGCTGCCTGTGCCATAGTGGTTTTCATTTCCACACATGTTGTTGGCATCAAAGAACACGGCTTCCACTATGTAAAACATTTCCTGGGACCGATCTGGTGGCTTGCCCCAATGATCTTCTTTATTGAAATTATCGGCCATTTGAGCCGTCCGGTTTCCCTGACTCTGCGTCTTTTTGGCAACATGAACGGCCACGAACTGGTCCTGATGGTTTTCTTTGCCCTGGCGCCATTTTTCGTACCGCTGCCAATGATGCTGATGGGCGTGCTTGTTTCATTCATCCAGGCCTTTGTTTTCATGCTGCTGGCCATGATTTATATCCAGGGTTCACTTGAGGAAGCGCATTAAATATTTTTTCAGTCCTATACTATTTAGGAAACTTATCTAGGATGGAGGTTTACAAATGGATTTTTTTTCAATGTGTGTGTTTGCAGCAGGTATCGGCATGGGTCTCGGAGCTATCGGCACCGGTATCGGCCAGGGCTTCGCAGTCAAGGGAGCTGTTGAAGGTGTTGCCCGTAACCCGAGCGCATCGGGCAAGATCCTGACCACCATGATGATCGGTCTGGCCATGATCGAGTCTCTGGCAATTTATGCTCTGGTTATCTGCCTGATCATTCTCTTTGCAAATCCTTACAAGGATATCGCACTGAAGCTGGCAGAAGCAGCAGCCAAGTAAACAGTCAAAACAGGTTATTAAAAAAGAGGGCCTCCGATTGGACGCCCTCTTTTTTTGTATAATAACAACAGAACACCTTATTACTCTTCTGCC
>JBGSQR010000282.1:0-12793 GCA_041737975.1 Geobacterales bacterium
TGATGGTGACAGTGTTCCGTAGTACGGACAGGTCCAAATCCTTCGGATCAACGCCGGGGACCAGTGCTTCTATATAGACATGCCCTTCATCCTCGTTAAAGTTGACCAGGGGGAAACGACGGGTCGTTACCGGTGAAAGAAATGTCGACCCGAATGGTCGGCTGTAGCCGGCGCCACGAAACGCTTCATCAATTTCCCTTCTCAGAGTGTTCAGTTCTTTGAATACATCCCAGGTTGCCATTTGAATTGCCTCCTTTCATTTTGTGTTTCTGACATATAAATAAGCCGTGATTTTGGAAAATCAAGGGGTAGATAAATTAATTTTTATTTCACTTAACAGTCCGTTATTGTTGATTATATTAGAAAAATGACTCTTGATTTTTCCGTTTTTCTTTGATATATTTTTAGCAGTCGGAAGGTGAGAGTGCTAAAAAATACAAGTCATATTGGAGGTGCGTTATGGTCGCCAATTATCCTGTTTTAACTGACAACCTGACATTATATCTGGCTGAAATCAGGCGTTTCAAAATTTTGAGTGAGGCTGAAGAGCGTTTTCATGCTGAAAGATTTTTTGTAGAAAAAAACCTGGAGTCAGCACACACTCTTATTACCTCAAGTCTTCGCTATGTTGTTAAGGTTGCTTACGAATATCGCCACTATGGCCTCAGGATGCTTGACCTTATTCAGGAGGGCAATATCGGGCTGATGCTGGCGGTCCGCAAATTTGATCCATATAAGGGGATTCGTCTGATCTCCTATGCCGTCTGGTGGATTCGGGCATATATTCAGAATTACATCCTTTCCGCCTGGAGTCTGGTTAAGATTGGAACGACCAAGGCCCAGAGAAAACTGTTTTACGGGCTGAGAAAAGCAAAGGAAAAACTTCTCAAAATGACCGGAAGTGACACAGATATTGCGGAGACTGCCCATATGCTCAAGGTATCTGACCAGGATGTAACCGACATGGAACAACGCTTGAAAGGTGAAGTGTCACTTGATAGCAATGTCGGAGATAGTGAAGAAATTACGGTACTTGAAACCATTGCAGATGAAAGAATGAATCAGGAGGAACTGCTGGGTACATACCAGCAGGAACATAATCTGAAACTTCGTATTAATGAAGCTTTGGAAGGGTTGAACGAGAAGGAACGCTTTATAATTGAGCACAGGGTGACAAGTGATGACCCGCTGACACTTCAGGATATTGCGGACAATTTTCAGATATCACGTGAACGTGTGCGACAGATAGAAGAGCGCGTTTTGGAAAAGCTAAGGCAGACACTGGCTCCGCAATTGGAAAACTGCCGCATCTGACGGATTTGTTAAATACGACAGTTCTTTTCTATGGTTATTTAACCGACGCGCTTTATTGTCAATTAAATATAGCAGAATCAATATGTTAACTGTTCAGGAAGTCCGGTTATTCCTTGGCACGTTAGTTGTAATATTCACTTTAACAGTCGTCTCTTATCCGGGTAGAAAAAACTGACAGGCATACGCCAATGCTGAAATTACACCACAAGGAATGCATTCATGAACAGCGTTAATACAACTAAAAATATGGCTGGGCCCCTGCGTAACCATCAGGGAGGTGTAATCTTTATCATCATGATTTTTTTGTCTCTTATTGGAGCGTGGTACCTGTATCAGTCATATACCCGAGGCCAGGTCAAAAGTAACATGAAGTCAATAACTAATGACTATGAACATGGTATTAAGAAAATAATTCCTTCAGGAAAATAAGTCCGTTTAATAGCTGATTATTGCCAGCTATTTGAACCATAACTTAACTGAGTATTATGATCGGCGATCCATTTTGTGATATCTGCCAGCGGTTTGTCCGCCTGTAAATCCCTCAGTAACATGTGATAACCCTGTTCGTAGAAAGCCTTTCGGGTTGACGGAGGCATCTTGTCAAGCATCAGTAACGTCGGTTCTTTGGGGATTATCTGGTCTTTTTTACCGTACTGGACCAATGTGGGTACTTGAAGTTTATCTGCCTGTGACAATGCTTCATCCATCAGATTTGTCAGACCGTATATGGCATCAACGCGGGTCGATTTTATGACCAATGGATCGCGTCCCAGCGCTCGCCGCATCTCAACGTTGTCCGACGGAATGACATTCAACCCTTTTCCTGTCAACTTCAGCCATGGAACTGTATGCGAGGTGACTGCAAGCAGCCATCTCTGATACCAGGGCATGGTTTCTCGTCCCCAGACTGCCGGCGCGACAAGAATGACGCCATCGACTTTCGGGGGATTGTTTCCGGTCATGGCAACTATGGTTACTGCTCCTCCCATGCTCTCTCCCAAGATGTAGAGAGGAATGTCCGGGTGAAGTTTACGGATTTCCTTAACAAAACAAGACAAGTCATTTGTATAGGCCTGGGTGCCTGACCATAGTCCATGCCCCGGGGCTTTGCCGAAACCGCGCTGGTCGTATGCGTAACAGGCAATCCCCTTACGGCTCAGGTAGTTTCCCGGAGAGTTGAAAAAATCGCTGTGATCATTGAAGCCATGCAGTGCAACAATGATGGTTTTGATTTGGTTTTTTTTCGGCAGCCAGGATCGTAGAGGTAACATGGAACCGTCATTGGCGACAAAATGTCCTTTGATGATTTTCGTTTCTGTAGTCTGTTTAGCCGGTTGATTTACAACAGGCGAACAAGCTGATAAGGCGAGAAATACAAGTGCTGTAAAACCGGGTAAGACTGAATTTCTTATGCGAGACATATCTTGATCCCTGAAACGTTCTTGATAACTGCCAATCATATTACCACAGTATAATAAGCTGAAATCAGGTAAAATAATATCAAGACATTATGTTCATAATTTGCAACATTTTAAATTATACGGAGGTTGCCCATGCGTAAGCTGTGTCTGCTTGCAGCAACAATACTTTTCCTGACAGGATGTGCTCCGGTCATCAGCAGCCAGTCGCTCAGTCTTGTTGACCGTGAAATATCGTTTGCCGAACTGAGGCAGACTCCGGATCGCTACATAGGGAAACACTTTCTTCTGGCTGGTCAGATTGCCGGAATTTGGAACTCAAATGAAGGTAGTGAGCTGGAAATTGTCCAGTTTGCCACGGATAATAGGGGCGAGATTACCGACATGTCCAGGTCCGGTGGTCGATTCATTGCCAGAAACGCTGAGTTTCTTGAGCCTGCCGTTTACCGGAATGGTCTCCTGGTTACTGTTGTGGGGGAAATGAAAGGGAAGAAAAATATGCTCATCGGCGATGCCACCTATACATATCCGGTTCTTGTTATTCGAGAAATCTATCTCTGGAAACCGGAGGAATTACCCAAACCGACAACATTTCAATTCGGCATCGGCTTTGGCACTATTCTCCGTTAATTGGGCTTTCACAGTAGTATTGAAGCTGATCACACAGTGGATCATTTGAAATAGCCTGCTATAATTATGACTCTTAATGTTTTATTGCACCAGGCAACCTCGTAAAAGGAGATCTTATGAGAACATTAGCACCAGCATTGTTCAGGATGATATGTATCATCATTCTGCTCGTAATGCCTGTTGGGACAATGGCTCAGGATGAAGGTGATTCAGATCAGGCGTACAAATTCAGCAAGGAAGAGTTAACGCAGATGCTTGCACCGATTGCACTCTACCCGGACTCGTTGACCGCCCAGATTCTTATTGCATCAACCTATCCATTGGAAGTGGTGGAGGCTGACCGTTGGAGGAGTAAAAACCTGCAGCTGAAGAGCGATGAACTGGATACTGCCCTGCAGAGCAAGGATTGGGATCCGGGCATCAAATCACTCTGCCATTTTCCTGACATCCTCAAGTCCATGAGTGACAAGCTCGATCAGACAAGGAAGCTGGGTGATGCTTTTCTGGCCCAAGAAGAAGAGGTCATGGCCACGATTCAGGAGTTGCGCAATAAGGCCAGGGATCAGGGTAATCTAAATACGACCAACGAGCAGAAGGTTGTGGTTGAGAAGGAAATAATCAGGATCGAGCCTGTCAATCCGCAAGTCGTATATGTGCCGGTTTACGATCCTGCCTATGTATACGGGCCTTGGTGGTATCCGGCTTATCCGCCCTATTACTGGTACTATCCGTCCGGTTATTACAGTGGAGCCTATATAGGCTTCGGGCCGAGCATATTTATTGGTCTCAATGTTTTTCCATGGGTCTGGTTCGACTGGTCGTATCATCGGGTTCATATTGATATCAACAGAACCAGGAGTTTTCACCGTTATCCTGTAAGAAGGGTTGACAGAGGAAATGTCTGGAGACATAACCCACAGCACCGTAGAGGGGTGGCGTACCGGGACCAGAGAACCGGTGAACGCTTTGGATCGAGGGCACCACGCGTTGTCTCCTCACCCACTAGTCCGGAAAGACGTGGCTATCCGGCAGGGCGGGTTGATCAGCAGAATGTGAGGCCATCCCAGGGTTCTCAGCAGCGCGGCGTAAGGCCGGCTACACCTCAGACACCTCAAACACGTCAGACACCTCAGATTCGACAGACTCCAGCAACAGGAACTTCGGCACCTGTGATACGCCGGGAAGGAGTTTCTGCGCCGCAGGCACCGATCGGAACAGGTGGTTCGCAACGCCCTGTGGTACGGGATACTCCATTCAGGGGTGTCGGTGAAGGTAACATTGAACGCAGGGCCAGTGAGCGCGGTGGTATAAGCAACCGTGGCAATGAAATGAGGCAACAGCCTGGAGGTTTCTCCGGTGGCCAGATGCAACAGCGTCAGGGAGGCGGCGGCAGTTCGGGTGGTGGATCACGCGGCGGCGGAGGATCCGGTGGAGAACGGCAAGGTGGCGGTTCGCGCAGATAACATGACTATCCGGTCGGGGTTATGACACATACAGGAGAGGAATCATGAAAATACCTATTTTACATAAAATCGGCGGAAAGGTTTGGTCAACCCTGCTGGCCTGCGTAGTTACAGTGGTCCTGCTCATTTCCGTTTCAGTTTCTGAATCCGGGGCTGCGGAAGTACAGCAAACACGTTTTTCATCGCCCGATGAGGCGGTACAGGCGCTTGTTGCCGCATCCAGGGCGGATGATCTGAAAAGCCTGCTGGCAATTCTCGGGCCGGGCAGCAAGGAATTGATTTCTTCTGGCGACAGCGTGGCTGATAATGCAAGCAGGGATAAATTTGTCGCTTCCTATGAGTTGAAGCACATCCTGAAGGTAAAATCGGCTGGTACCATGATCTTGCATGTTGGTGCTGATGATTGGGCCATGCCGATTCCGATTGTCAAGAAGGGAAAAAGCTGGGGCTTTGACATCGGTAAAGGGAAAAAAGAAATCCTCAACCGAAGGATCGGTCGCAACGAACTGCATGTTATTGATGTGATTAATGCCTATGTGGATGCACAGCACGAATACGCGAGCAGGGATTGTCGCGGCAGTGGAAAAGTCGAATTTGCGCAGAACTTAATCAGTACACGGGGTACTCGTGACGGCCTTTACTGGGAGGCCATGGAGGGCGAGCAGCAGAGTCCTCTCGGGCCGTTGCTTGCACAGGCGGCACAGGAAGGTTATGCAGTGGAAGGCAATCTTTCGCCTTTCCACGGATATTATTTCAAGATTCTCAAGGAACAGGGCAAACACGCCAAAGGTGGTCCATATAAGTATGTGGTCAAGGATAAGATGATCCTCGGGTTTGCATTGTTGGCATACCCTGCAGAATACGGGAATTCCGGAGTCATGTCCTTTGTGGTAAATCAGGAGGGGATCATCTACGAGAAGAATCTGGGTAAAAACACCCGGCGCATTGCAGAGGCAATCACAATATATAATCCTGACAAGAGTTGGAAAAAGGTCAAAAATCAGGAAGCATCGCAACAGAATGTGGAGTGCCCTGTGGATGTGATTAGTAAGTGAGTCACACGGGTGTACTGCGCAACAACACTCATTCTAAAATACATCTGTAATTTGGTGTCTATAAAATCAAGGGCTTACATGTTGACCGTGTAAGCCCTTTCATATTTGTGTGACGTGGCGCGTTAGCGTAGTCCTGCCGGCTGTGTTTGCTTACTACGGTTTGTTTTGATGTGCACTAATCTGACCCCATCAAAATATAATAAATTGCACCTACTAGTAAGGTCAAACAATCTCTATTCTTAACTCAACTGGTCAACAAGTAATTTGTCAGCAGATCTGGGAAAGTATGGAGATACCCTGCTCGATTTCGCTGATATTCATCCCACCGAAACCAAGCAACAATGTTGTCGCTTCCGGTTGACCAACAGCGTAGAACTTAGAAAACGGGAAAAGCCTGATCCCTTTTTGCAGGGCTCGGTCCAATATCTCCGTTTCGCTGAGCAATGTATGGGACAACTGCAGAACTATATGTAGTCCGGCACCCTGGCCAATAACAACTGCCCGCTTGCCGAAATGAGTTTCAACGGATCGCAGCAAAATATCGTGTTTCTTTTTATAGACTATGCGCATCCGCCTTATATGACGCTCCCAGTGTCCATGTTCCATAAATTTCGACATGGTTCTCTGCTCCATCAGTGATACTGAAGAAAAATAATCCCGGTAAAGTTGGTAATACACTGTAAGCAGTGATTCCGGTAGTACCATATAGCTCAGACGCAGTGCCGGAGAGAGTATTTTTGAGAACGTGCCTGAGTAGATAATATTTCCGCCAGGGCGCAACCCTTGTAAAGATGGGATTGGCTTTCCATGGTAGCGAAGTTCGCTGTCATAATCGTCTTCAATGATGAACCGGGCACCCGATTCTGCCCATTCGATCAGTCCCAGCCGGTTGGCAATCGGCATTACGTAACCCAGAGGCATCTGGTGTGAAGGGGTGACGTAGGCGATTGTACTGTTGCTGCTGTTGAGCTGGTTCAGGTCAATCCCGCCCGGGCCGACAGGCAGAGGGAAAATGCTGTATGAATTGTTATGGAACACGGACCGAGGCAGGTGGTAGCCGGGGTTTTCAACGGCCACTACGGAATGATGCTCCTTCAGCAGGTGAGCCATAATATCGAGGCTTTGGTGCAATCCGGCACAGATGACAATTTGATCCGGATGGCAGTGTACGCCGCGAGACCGTTCCAGATAACTTTGAATAGAGCAGCGCAATCCCCAGTCTCCTTGAGGGTCGCCATACTGGACAAGTTGCTGGTTGTTTTGCCGCAGACTTTCAACAAAACATTTTCGCCAGAGTTCTGTGGGAAAGCTTCCCGGATCCAATCTGGCAGGATGGAAATCATAGGCAAAACGTGCTGGCGGTCCGGGCAGGTGATCTTTATGAGCAGAGTTTGTGGAAAGTGATTTGGGTGCAACATCCTGGTCGAGTGCTGACACGAAATAGCCGCTGCGAGGTTTACTGTAAAGGTAACCTTCCGCGTACAGCTCCTGATAGGCTCCGTCAACCGTATTGCGGCTCGCTGAAAGTTCCATGGCCATATCCCTGACTGATGGAAGTCTAGAGTTGGCTGGCAGTTTTCCAGACAGGATATGTTCTCTGATCTGAATATAGAGTTGTTTGTATAATGGTACAGGATCGCTGTTATTCAGTATGAACATATCTCTCCCTGTTATATCGCAGCATTAACTTATGCCTACCGGGAGTTTAGGCCAGCATTCGACCATAAGTCAAAATAAAACTGGCCTTACGTGTATAGAAGAAATTGCCTCTGTCTATGGTGGCAAAGTTGTAAACAAGGCAGTATTACAAAACATACTAATTGGAGGAAATCACAATGTTACCAGAAAAACTGCTGGAAATAATGAAACAGGATGGTGTGGTTGCAATTGCAACTCTGGGGCAGGACGGACCGCATATGGTCAACACATGGAACAGTTACATACGAGTCACGGAAGACGGACGACTGCTGATTCCGGCCGGCTACATGCATCGCACAGAGGCGAACATTTCATTTAACCCGGATGTGCTTATCACACTGGGGAGCAGTAAGGTAAAAGGCCTCTATGGGCCGGGAGCCGGTTTTCTGATCAAAGGCAAGGCAGCTTTTGCAACATCCGGCCCTGAATATGATGTTCTCAAGGCAAAATTCGAATGGCTTCGAGCCGCAATGGTTGTAACCATTGATTCCGCCACTCAGACGTGGTAAGCAAAAAGCTGTTTTGTTATTACAAAAAAGATAAGGAGTGTTGTCATGGATACCTCAGAAAAAGTCTTACAAGTTTTGCGTGATGCAGGTGAGCCTCTCAATGCCGGTAAAATAGCAGAACTGGGTGGCCTGGACCGTAAAGATGTGGATAAGGCAATGACTAAATTGAAAAAAGAGGAAAAAATTGTATCTCCCATAAGGTGTTACTGGACAGCTGCATAGATCCGGGCTGCTGAAATGAAGGGGAATTTGAATGAAACCCATGCGAAGAAAAGACAGGCTGATCGACACTGAAGATGCGGTTCAAATTCTTCAAACTGCGGAATACGGGGTACTGTCAACAGTCGATGTGGATGGACAGCCTTACGGTATTCCGCTGAGCTATGTCTATAAAGACAATGCAATTTATTTTCATTGTGCGGTTGACGGACAAAAGCTTGAAAACATAGCAAATAATCCAAAAGTTTCATTTTGCGTCACAGGCAGAACAACAGTTTTGCCTGAACAATTCGCTACGCTGTATGAAAGTGTTGTGGCTTTTGGAACTGCAGGTGAGGTCCATGGCGCGGAACGGCAGAAAGCGTTCGAGTGGTTATTGGAAAAATATTGTTCGGAGTTTATGGAAGAGGGGCTTGGTTACATTAAGTCCGAGAACAAAAGAACAAAAATCGTGAAAATTGAAATCAGTCTTTTTAGTGGTAAAGCAAGAAGATAGTTTAAGGTTGTGTTCGTGTCCGGCTACGCCTCCAATGTCATTGCTCACCATCAAACAGCCACATCTGCACAAGATGTGGCTGTTTTTTTATTCAGGGAGCGTACAGTTTTTGGTGGGATTTTCCGGCTGGTTTGAACTGGCGCTGTTTTATGTAGAATACAAAAACTAAGCGCTACTCAAAAAATAATCAAGTTGACTTGTGGACTTCAAGTGATATCCTCATACTATTGAAAAATAGGTACTTTTATCGAATGAGGAGCGTGGCATGAAAACCATCTTCATAGAGATTCTGACGGTGCTGCTATTGTTTGTAACCACTTCAGTCTATGGCGCTTCTACTGACCATGCCGGGATTGTCAAGTCCCTGTCCGGAGATGTCAGTGTACTAAGAGAAGGACATATCATTAAGGCAACACCAAATTTAAAATTGCAGGTGGGTGATGTTATACAGACTGGGGCTGATGGTAAAACCGGATTGATACTTGAGGATGATACGGTAATTTCCATGGGTTTTAACAGCAATATCGCAATTAATAGTTTCATATTTCAGCCAAATGAGAAAAAACTGTCTTTTGTGGCAAAGGTGTTCCGCGGAACGATTTCATTTCTGTCAGGGCAGATTGCCAAGCTGGCCCCGGACCTGGTGCGTATTGAATTACCACATGCTACGGTTGGTATCAGGGGTACGCATGTTCTTGTTCAAGTTGATGAGTAATTGATATTTTGATTTGCAATGAAAGTGAGGTCGGATTATGGGCATCACGGTAAAATTTTCAGCACTGGTTTTTTTGATTTATCTTGTCTGTGGTTGTGCAAATAAGGCGATGGTTGTGCTGGCGCCGGATCAGGATGGAAAAATCGGTGTCATTTCAGTTGGTAACCAGGCCGGGAATATAGTCATAAATTCACCATACCAGGCAACCACCATTGCCAGCGCTAATGAAATACCAACTGCACCGACGTCCCTTGGCAAAGAAAAAACCGATCTCATATTTAAAGAAGCCCTTTCCATTCAACCTAAAAAACCGATCCACTTTTTACTCTATTTTGAAAAAGAAACCACTCTTACCTCTGAATCAATGAAACTTATACCTGATATTATGGCCGCGATTCAGGACCGCAACTCCAGTGATATCTACATAGTAGGGCATACGGATACTGTGGGCAGCAAGCAGTATAACACTGTGCTGTCGCTCAAAAGAGCTGCAGAAGTAAAAGACATTCTTGTTAATATCGGGACTAACCCAAATACTATAGGTCTCACTTCGCATGGGAAAGAAAATCCATTGGTTCCAACGGGAGATAACGTAAATGAGCCGAAAAACAGGCGTGTTGAGGTCGTTGTCAGATAATGGGGACCTGGATAATGCCGGATTCGTTCAATAAAAAGTATGGACCTACCAGACTTATACTGCTTATCGGGCTATTGTTCAGTTTGCTTGCAAGTGCAATTTATCTCGTAAATCCCTCTTTTATCAATTCAACAAACAACAGAACAACCGATGCTGTTATGGCCCTGGCGCCTACGAAACAAATTTCAGGTCTGGTTGTAATTGTTGATATAGACAACAGTAGTCTGGCACGATTTGGACAGTGGCCATGGCCCAGAAATTTACTGGCACAACTTCTTGATACTCTAAAATCATCAGGTGCAGCTACTATCGGGCTGGACCTTCTTCTGGCGGAGCCGGACCGTAGTCCCACAGCAGTTCCTGAAAAAAACTCCCTAAGTAAATCTGTTATCAAAACTGAAATTACCGCTGTCTCGTCTGGTGTTATTGATAACGATACTAAATTAGCAAGCGTATTGGGCAAGGGACCATATGTTCTCGGCTATGAATTTCTGTTTGGGAACAGACTGATTCCCCAGAGTTCTTTTGAGCTTCACCCACCAGGTGTTGTGTGGGTAAATATTCCTGACGAAGGTCTCAATCAAACTGATTTCTTTAAAGCCCAGGCGGTTGTTAGCAACCGCCTGCTTTTTTCAAAAACCGTTACACACTCAGGATTTATGAATGCAACCCCGGATAGTGACGGAATCCTTCGGCGACTTCCGATGTTGATCAGGTATGATGGCAGAATCTATCCATCGTTTTCAATGGCGATGCTGATGAAGTACAGCGAAGGTAATCAAATTGAAATCAGGCAGCAAAATGCAGGTCTCCTTGGTCTGAAGGTCGGAACAAGATCTCTACAGATCGATAACCAGGGGAATATGATCGTAAGATTCCCACAACAGACTGATTTAATACCAATAATTCCAGCTGAAACGATTCTTGATGGTAAATATTCCCCTCAACAGCTTAGTGGCAAAATTGTTCTGGTCGGTTCCTCGGCAGCAGGCCTGGATCAGGTATATCAGACGCCTGTAATGCCGATTCACAGCCATGTGGGGGTTCATGCACAGGCGCTGGATAATCTGCTGACAGGTCAACAGGTCGTCAGAACTAAAAATTTCACTATTTATGAAGTCCTGTTTAGTTTGTTGTTGGCTACTATTACGGCTCTTTTGGTTGCCCGGTGGGGGATCATTCCTGCTGCTGTTATGAGTGTGTCTTTGATGGTTATCAGCTGGATTGGAGCAGTATTTATTTTTAAAACAAAAAGTCTGCTTTTATCACCAATGTTGCCAACAACATTGATTATTCTGAACTATGTTCTTCTGACTATTGTTAAAACCTGGAAAAATCAGCAAGCCGCCATAAAAGAAACTGAAAGTGCCTTGATCCTTTTGAAATCGAGCGAAAAAACTCTTGACTCAATAATTAAAACGGTGCCGGATATCATTTTTCGTCTGGATTCGACAGGCTGCATAACATTTATCAGCCCGGCAATAGCCAAATACACAGATACAAGTGATTCCCTGATTGGCCATTCCATTTTTGAACTGGTTGCACCGGAGGATATGGGGAAAGCCCAACATCGGCTAAATGAGAAACGGACCGGCGAGCGGGCTACCCGCAGCCTGGAATTACGCCTGGTACTTCCTCAAAAGCAAGGAGCAAATGAAGTAGATGCGGGTTATTTCAGTGTGTCTGCAGAAGGAATATATAAAAATGATACACCAAGCTCAGGTGAGTTTATCGGTACTCAGGGTATTCTTCGAGATATTACCGAGCAGAAAAAAATGGAGGAGAAGCTGTTACAAGCCAGGAAACTGGAGGCAATCGGAAGCCTTGCTGCCGGAGTAGCCCATGATCTTAATAACATTTTATCCGGGCTGGTCACTTATCCTGATTTACTTTTACTGGAGTTGCCAAAGGACAGTCCGTTACGAGAAAAAATTGCAATTATCCAACAGTCGGGCAAAAATGCCGCGGCGATAGTCCAAGATATGCTGACTCTTGGGAGGCGCGGGGTAAAAACTGGTGAAGTAGTTGATCTGAATCTGATTATATCTGATTACAATGCTTCGCTCGAATTTGAAGCCATAATGAAATACCATCCCAAAACCGTGCTGGAACTGGACCTTGCGCCGGACCTACTGAAAGTTGTTGGATCCAGGTCCCATCTGGCCAAGGTAATAATGAATCTGTTGAATAATGCTGCAGAAGCAATGCCTGCTGGAGGCAGGATAACTCTATCTACTCATAACAAATTTTTAGATAACACACTAAAGCTGTATGAAGAGATCCCGCCTGGTGAGTATGTTTGTGTTTCTGTGCTGGATGAAGGTATTGGGATTTCGAGCGAAGATCTTCAAAGGATTTTTGAACCGTTTTATAGCAAAAAGTCAATGCAGAGAAGTGGGTCCGGCTTGGGGATGACTGTTATCTGGGCTACTGTAAAGGACCTGGGCGGTTATGTTGATATTCAAAGTGCAGAAGGTGAAGGAACTCGCTTCGAGTTATATCTTCCGGCAACTCGCAATGAGGCAGCAATGCCAATAAAGAGGAGTGTGATTGAGGATTACCTTGGAGCAGAGACGATTTTAATTGTTGATGATATGCCTGAACAGTTACTGATTGCGACTAAAATGCTTACCAAGTTA
>JBGSQR010000283.1:0-9307 GCA_041737975.1 Geobacterales bacterium
AGAGAACGGCACAATTGAAGCTGCCAGATCTGGTGACGCATTGCGGGATATATTGCAGCAAATAAATGATGTGGCCATGCAGGTCAACCAGATTGCAACTGCTGCAGAAGAGCAAACTGCAACCACCAGTGAGATTTCTCACAACATGCACCAGATCACCCAGGTAGTTCAGGACACGGCCAGCGGCGCGCACGAATCAGCGACAGCCTCTGCACAACTGACCGGTAACGCGGAAGAACTGCAGAGACTTGTAAGGCAGTTCAAATTGTAAATAAGAATAAGGTATTTTATGTAGCATAGTCATAAGGCCACTTTTCTTGGGAAAAGTGGCCTTATGACTATTATTGTATCTTGCTGGGCATGTTTTGATCTTTTCTCAAATATGTAGCTATAGTTTTAACTTTCTTTTATTTGATGTGACTCAGCTACGTCTTTACCATCAGCCGCCTTCTTGAAGCTTCGTATTGCTTTACCTAAGGAATTGCCAACTTCAGGAAGCTTGCACACACCAAATACCATCATCACAATTACACCGATTATAATTAACTCTGGAGTACCAAATCCAAACATTCTCTTCTCCTTCAAACCCAGTATTAAAAACTTTTTACTCCGACCTTCAAGAAAACTATCAAGGTTTCCATTTCTTTGTATCAGCTGTTACTGAAGTAGAAGGGATTATTTCTTTAACCTCATTGTCATCAGGTGTAGACAATCTTGTATTTTGATCATTGTCGCGCACAGTGGTGCGTGCCCAGACATTCACCCAGCCCGTATTGCGATAATTCAAATTCTGCTTATCACCGGCATAAAATGCATGCAAAGCATTTCGATCCAGATACAACAGCCAATTGTTTACCGGATCAGCATTCATATACCAGTATTCCCACTTGCCATCTCCATTAACGCGTACTTTGTATCCGTCTTTACCCGGTTCAACCTTAAACTGGTCATTGTCATACGACAGCGCCATAAATCGGTTTTGTTTTGGATGATCAGGAGTAGTGAGATTCATGTAAATCTCCTGAGGATGATGAAAGTGAACCGGATATGACGTATTGGAAAGCTGTACTGTCATGCCCACTTCAGCCCCTACAATTTCCTTGTCAATCGTATCAACACGCAGATTGCCCCAAGGGCCCATTACTTCTGCATACAGATATCCACCTCGCAGGCTCTTGTTCCATGCTTTAGGATTCTCGGAATAAAATGGCAACCATCCAACAGAAGACCAAAGATGTGGAAGACCTTTAATGGTAATATCACGCTTGAAATGGGCTGAACTATCTGTTTTTGAAGTGATTTCAATGAAGTTTTGGTTTACTTTGAGACCGGCTTCACGAATTTCACTATCTTTGATTTTTTCAAAATAATCGACAGCTATAGGTCTGTTTAACCACTCAGCCACTGGAGATATTTTCTGCAACTCTCTGCTTGGTGTATAAAGTACTGCCCAGCCGTTTGAGTTGTTACTTTGCGGATCAAAGCAGAGTTTCGCTTTGTCAGGCTCAGCAAGTATTGCTTTTATGTGCTTGATGTTTAGTTCAACGTCACGAACTCTCGCGATGCATACTGTTTCCGGCTTTCCTGTAGATGATGAATATGTGGCTAAAACAGCTTCCGCGGAATCGACACATTTGCCGGTAGGAGTTTCAAGTGCTTTTACATATTCATCGAGATAAACGAGCGTATCATTCCAGAATAGATCAATATTTTTTTGTTCTTTATGCGTCCAGTTCTTCTTGGGTACATCACTCATACATACAAAATCTGCAGCGTAAGCTGTTGTGGAAACACTTAAAACCAAGATTGTTATAAATAGTCTGATATTGCGCATAATCAAATTTCCTTTTGTAATCGTTCGCTGAATTATAAAAGTAATATTTATTCGATCCGAAGGTTATGGCGCTTTAAAATTGAATTTCTTGTGGCATTGAACGCAATAGATTTCCGATTTGCCATGCTGGCGATGACACAGATTGCAATCCAGGTCTGTCCCGTAATGGGGCGAAGTATGAGGATTGGTCGGATGGACATCTTTCGTTTTTTCAGCAAGCTTGGCAGTGCTGCCATGACAGGCGACACACTGTTCCATGGTCAGCGCTTCAGGCGTTGCTGTCTTGCCATGGCAATCGGTACAGCCCACTTCAGCCAGCTGATGAAAATGATTGCCTGGCAGTTTACCGGCCAGATTGTATTTGGTTTTTGTGTGACAGGTCTTGCATGTTTCCCAATTCATTGATTTGGTCTCAACATGCTTTTCAGGCAAAATCTTTGCTTTGTCATGACAGGCAGCACAATCACCAGCCTTTGCTTTGGACTGCCCGGTTTTGGGGGCTGCCCAAAGCGTTTGGCTGCATAAAAAAAACATTGCGATATTGAATAAGAAGAAAAACTTTTTTGCTGTTTTTTGATATGGATAGATTTTCATATTTCTCCCTGGTTGTTACTGCTGAAAAAAGGCAGTCTGGAGCCGTACCAAGCGATCCAAACTGCCCTGACAGAGTCAACCTATGCTTTTTCCTTTGCAACATTTTTACCGGCTATGCGACCAAATACTACGCAATCAGGAATTGCGTTGGATCCCAACCGGTTAGCACCATGAACTCCACCGGTGACTTCACCTGCTGCATAAAGTTTCGGGATGACATTCCCAAAAATATCAATTACCTGCGCTTGTTCATTGATTCTCAGTCCACCCATGCAGTGGTGGATTGAAGGCCACTGGGCAACGGCATAGAATGGGCCCGTAACCATCGGAGTCATGGCCTTGGTGATCTGTTTTCCGAACTCCAGGTCCTTACCATCGGCCAGAAACTTATTGTGTCTATCAATCGTTTCCACAAGAGCATCAACGGGAATACCGACTTTCTTGGCCAGTTCAGCAATGGTATCGGCAACTATAAGGCGACCATGCTTGATGCCGGCTTCGACTTCTTTCCGTGTTCCTCCAAGTTTTTCGACCATTTCGTCGCTGAAAATTGTGTAGGTAGGTTTGCCCTTGGGGCCGAGCGCTATCTGGGCAAAGCTGACATGGTCACGTCTTGCCAGCTCACTGATAAAACGTTTGCCTTTGTTGGTGACGTAAACAATACCGTTTCCTGGTCCATTGAATGGATAAAGAGCCGGAGTATCAAGAATACCTGTATCCGGATCCGAGTAGGGATACAGCTGGATGTAATTCATATGCAGCGTATCAGCACCGACCGCCTGGGCGTAACGAATCATTTCGCCAGTGGCGCCCGGGTGGTTTGTACTTAACCAGTTTTCACCTGCAAGATAAGGGTAATGAGCTGCACGCATCTTGACGTCACGGCTGAATCCACCGGATGCGATGACAATACCTTTATTGACCTTGATATTTTCTTTTTTGCTGCCCCTCTTTATAGCCACTCCCAGGACCGGACTTGCAGGATCTGCATCCGCTCTCCAGATCCATGTCACTTCAGTCGAAAGCTTGTACTTTGCTCCATGTTTCTCAGAAATCCTCTTAAGTGCATTCACATAAACAGAACCGCTGCCAGCAGGGTGTGTGCGATAAGCTGTGTGCCCGCCTGTTTTAAGTAAAGCAGGGCGGATTACAGCGCCACCTTCGTCAATCATCCAGTTCAGGCTATCTGTAGCACCTTCAGCTACAACTTTGGAAAGTTCCGGGATATTGTAGAAGTCGCCGCCTTTGAGGAAGTCTTGCATATGCTGTTCAACACTGTCATTACCCAGATTGAATTTTTCGCGATAATTGAATTTATCACCCGAGGATGCATAGACGCCGCCGTTGATGATAGAGTTGCCTCCATAGGTTCTCATTTTATCAATAATCAAAACCTTTGCCCCGTCTGTAGCTGCTTGCGCAGCAGCGGCACATCCGGCAAAACCGGTGCCTATGACCAGTACATCGACTGTCTCATCCCATTTCTTTGGAAGCTTGTGGCCAGCGGCTTCCGCCGTCCCTGGCTTTGCCAGATTCAGGGCCAAAGCACCTGAAGCAGTTGCCAGGCCGGCAAGTAGAGATGTTTTAAGAAAGCTTCTCCGGTCGGAATTCACTGCTTTACTCGCGGCCTCTTCCTGATTTTGCACGAGCTTTTCATCACCTGGGTTTGTCATTTGTTTCCCCTTTCCTGTTTATGTAATTTGCCATGTGGTTCAGGAACATGGCAGCATATCCCTCACTTAAGACCGGGTACTCTGATAATTAGTTGCAGACTATTCCCACTCTTAGAAGTTTTAAAGGTTAGAAATCGGGGCAATATCGGGTATATGTCACTACCCTATAATAATGACAATAAAGTTTAACCAATGATTTTAGATTGTTATGAATTGTCAGAAGGAGATTGAAAGAACTTCTGCTTATTGACAAAACCGTAGCTTCGGGTAATTATCTCATCCTCCTATCAATTGATTACCAGAACTTTGCTGTTTGTGGAGATATAGCACCAAAAATTGGGGATAACATGCTACCGTACGAGGCGTCATTCAATTGTTCTATGTATAAAGAGGTCTTCGAAACCACGTCCGATCTGGTATTGATTACCGACCACAATGGAATTATCACGCGCACAAACCGCATGGCATCCCAGATTTTTCCAGACGAATCAACTATTGGTGCACCTTTCTGGATAATATTGGCGCTGGAGTGCAGTAATCTTAACGAAGCCCTCGAACTATTTTCCACTCAAGATCCTACGCAGGCTGCAAAACAAAAAAACTATACCTGTGAATCTACACATTCCGTTTATGCGATAAATCTCGTAACTCTTGGGGACAACGACAGAATCCGTAAAGGATTTCTGTTAATACTGAATGATATTACCTGCCTAGTAATGCATCGTGTTGCTCTTGAAAAACAGGTTAAAGAACGTGCACTTGCTCTTTCCCGCTCTCAAAAGATGTTGCAAACAGTTTTTCAAGGAGTTGGAAAAGGGGTAATTCTTGTTGATGAGGATATGGAAGTCATAGATTCAAATCAGAAAGCTTGTGAAATTTTTGGTATTCATCCGCAAAATATCATTGGAGCCCATATATGTTCACTGTGTAATGACTCAGACAAGAAAGCAATTATGGATATGATGAATAACATCATTGAAAATCAGATTTTAAGTTCTGAAGTCACTGGTCTCTATTTTGACAAAAGCTGCTTTCCTGCAGTGTTTACCGTAAGTGTGATTGTCGTCGAAGGAGACAAACTCTGGATTGTTATTGCAGAGGATGTTTCTGAACAGAAATGTATGGAACTGCAGCTGAAAAACGAAAAAATCATGACGGAGGAAGTCAACATAACGTTGCGAAACGTTTTGAAGAACATTCAGGGTGAACAGCAAATACTGGCAGACAAGCTTACTTACAAAATAGCAAATGACCTGCTGCCGGTTCTAAAGAAAATACGATCTGCAACATCAGATGAAGCGCGGAATGGGTATATCGATTTCATGGGAGAACTGTTGGCCTCATTAACCAAGGGGACAGAGGCAGAGATCGATTTTGCTCTTCACAAACTAAGTAAAACTGAAATGAAAATTTGTAAATTTATACTGGCCGGGTTCAGCAGCAAAGAAATTTGCGCTACAATGAATTTGGCCTTTGACACAGTTCAAACACATAGAAAAAATATTCGTAAAAAACTCGGGCTGGCCGGATCTGCTAATATAAGTTTGCACGGATACCTGATTAATCGAAAAATATAAGCTGTTAAGAAATCTTAGCCCTCTCACAGCAGGTCTATTAAACTAAACATAAGGAATTAAAATGTTTGATGAAACTTTTGACGTTATAATTGTCGGGTCCGGTTATGCAGGACTTTCGGCAGCAATAGAAGCAAAACAATCCGGATGTTCAGTCCTTGTTATAGATAAAATGAGGGTCCCCGGAGGTAATTCCGCCATTAGCGGAGGACTGATAGCTGTGGCCAACTCTCCACTGCAGGAAACAGAGGGAATTGTTGATTCGCCATCCATGTTGGCGAACGACATGCTCAAGGCAGGCCAGGGACTTAATCATCCTGATCTTGTCCAGACCTTGGCAGAAAAGTCCAAAGAGGCCTTTTCATGGTTACACGATTACCTTGGAGTAGTCTTCAGTGAAAGCCTTGTACATGAGGGTGGACACTCCGTACCACGCATCTACAGTTCGATCAATTGTTCCGGATCAGCTATTGTTCAGGCTATGCTGGTGAAATGCCGGGAACTGGCTATACCCATTAGACTACAATGCGCATTGACAAATATCATGCTCGATGAAAACGGCAGAGTTGGTGGCGTAACAGTCATCACTGATTATATCTTTCCGCAGAAAAATAGCGGCACCACAAAGAGTATTAGGGCGTTGAATGGTGTAGTGCTTGCAAGCGGAGGTTTTGGACAGGATGTTGAATTTCGCATGGCCAACAACCCCAAACTGGACAGCGGATTTGAAACCACCAACCATGCAGGAACTACCGCAGAAACCTTAGTAAGCGCCCTGAGAGTCGGCGCCACACCAATCCACCTGTCATGGATACAAATGGTGCCGTGCACTTCGCGTGATGAGAAGGGCTGGGGGGTAAGTTCAATGTTTTCGCTGTTGGTCGGTTTCCCGCACGGAATAATGATTAATGCAACCACAGGAAAAAGGTTTGTAAACGAATTGGCTGACCGCTTATCCAGATCTCAGCAGATGAGTGCTGCGGGTTGCGATCCAATGCTGATTGTTGGAGAAGAAGCGGCAAAGCAATACCCGAACCTGGCAATTTGTTTAAAGAGAAAAGCCGTTAAACGTTACGAATCAATTGAAGCCATGGCATTTGATCATTCTATTAATTTACCGGCACTTTCTGCCACCATTCATAAGTATAACCAGTCCATAGACAAGGGCGTTGACCGCGAATGTGGCAAACCATTTGGCATGCATAGAAACTTCAAAATTGCACCGCCTTACTATCTGGTTCGCCTCCGTCCTAAAATTCACTATTGCAATGGCGGAATCCAGATTAATACAAGTGCCCAGGTACTTGATATAAACAAACACCAGCCAATACGAGGTTTTTATGCTGCCGGCGAAGTAGTTGGCGGGATTCATGGTGCTTGCAGGATTGGTGGCATGGCAATTTGTGATTGTATTGTATTTGGAAGAATTGCGGGCAGGAATGTCGCAAAAGAGCACCAATTGACAGCAGTGCTCCAATAAAACAAATCCGGAAAACAGAGAAAATCACACCGGAACTTTAGGCAGCTTTTTACAAACAACATTTGATCCAGGCTAAACCAGCTCCTCACAAAACTTACAATTGAATATTCCTGCTCTATTCCTGCATTTTTTTTCATCATAATCCATGAGAAGGTAATCTTCTGACAGATTCAGCATAAAAAAACTGCGCAAGAAGATTGCGACAGTTTCTCCTGATAAAAATCTGAGACAATCGGTTTACGGTATTATGTACAAATTTGAATACAATGAATAACAACTCACTTGAAAAATATATAAGAAAACTGCAGCCATTAAAAAGCCCTAAATACTATTTTTATTGACTATTCCCCCCCTTCAATCTACTTTAACCCCTGAATACTTTAAATCAGAGGTTAAAATGTATTCTGAGCTCTCAATCGAAACAAAAACACTGCATGCTGAACTTATGGAACGCCTGGCGGTCCGTGAAGCACAGCGCAATATCGGTAATCTGGATGGTTCTTTTTCCACAAAAACCATCGCAGGCAGGGAATATCTCTATTTTCAGCATTACACTGCCGGTGGAAGCAAAAGAAGTATTTGCCTGGGAGTTAAATCTGTAAAACTTGAGGAGCTTGCCCAGCAACACAAAACCGAGCGGAAAGAAAATGCTGACGATCCAATAGGAATACAGGAACTTTGTGCCCAACTGAAAGCAGGACGAATTTCAACAGCACCAAATTCCATAGCCAGAGTTATCCGTGAACTGGCAGACTCTTCCGTATTCCGCGTTGGCGGGGTTTTGGTAGGAACACAGGCTTTTGGTTGTATTGGCAACCTGCTTGGAGTCCGTTGGGATGAAACAACACTGGGTACTCAGGATGTTGATATTGCAGCAGAACAGAATGTGAGCATCGCCATACCAAACCTTGAAGCTGATATTCCCAAGGCACTGGAAAGCCTTTCAATGGGTTTTTTTCCGGTGCCACAGCTTAACCATAGACATCCGTCTACATCTTTTGCCATTAGAAAAAGTCCTTTGCGGGTTGATTTGCTAACGCCAAAAAGCAGCGACAACGAAGCCCCTGTCTACATTTCCAGACTTAAAGCTGCCGCACACCCCTTGAGCTTCCTTAATTACCTGATTGAAAATCCCATACCCGGCACCGTTATTAATGGCAATGCCATAGTTGTATTAATTCCACAGCCGCTGAAATTCGGCCTGCACAAGCTTATCGTCTCTCAATGTCGTGACGTGACGGCCAGGGCCAAAGCTCACAAGGATTTGTATCAGTCATATCAAATTTTGGCATTTTACGACAAAGAGCGACCTTATGAGTTGAAACAGGCCTGGGCGGAACTGACCGGCAGAGGCAGTGACTGGGCTCGGAAGACAGAAGCCGGGTTACGGGAAATGAAAGAAAAGTTCGGGGTCGTCACAACACTCACAACTTGATGTAAACTCATTGTTTTAAAGTCAAAATTATTCAAATCTAACGGAGAATGACATTTGATTATCGACTATTTAGCAGCAAAGGATTTCGCCATCATTGTGGGTGGCCTGGTAACCATATTCGCCTTTGTCAACGGCCTTCTGGAGTACCGTCGCCAGGGTGCGCAGAAGCGGGTAGAACATTTCACCATGCTCCGCAGACGACTGAAAGAAAACCCGGCCTTCAAGGAAATTTGCGATCTGCTCTTTTCTGAAGATCCACGTCTGGCTGAAGTGAATGCCCAGGACAAACGTGACTTTGTCGGACTGTTGGAGGAGGTGGCACTACAGGTCAATTCCGGGCTGATCAGGCCGGAGCTGGCCCATTACATGTTCGGCTACTACACAGTTAAGTGCGCCGAAAGCAAATTCTTCTGGTTAAACATCACGCGGGACGAAATTTACTGGGATCTGTTTCATGACTTTGCAAGTGAAATGAAACAGATGGAGCATGGTTTTGAATTTAATCGCAGGAAAATCCGGTTTTAGTCAAACAAAAGGGGAAAAATGAAAATCTGGATTGATGCCGATGCCTGCCCGAGAATAATCAAGGAAATTGTCTTCCGGGCATCAGAGCGGCTTGACCTGCCGGTTATACTGGTTGCCAACCAGGCGCTTTCCAAGCACCATTCACGACTGATTACGTCGGTAGTGGTTGCCGATGGATTTGATGTTGCCGAT
>JBGSQR010000284.1:0-2235 GCA_041737975.1 Geobacterales bacterium
AAACTTGGGTTAACGGTCTTCGGCGGATCAGGGCTCGGTACTCTAAGGTACAAGGGTGGGGCACAAACAGAGGTTGCCATGCATAATGGCCATTTCGATGGTGGAGACAGATATTAACCCAGGCGTCCCATCGGAGGAGAATCAAGATGACCATGTCGGCAGGGTATGACCTTCATTTATACTGTGATGTAGACGGGTGTAAGGCAAAAGATGAAATCCAAGGGGAAACCTTTTCTGAGTGTGCTAAGATTGCCCGGAAACGCAAATGGGTAATCAATAAAAAGGGATGGAAGTGTTATTGTCCCGAACATGCAAAAATGGCAATCAGCGAGGTTTTAAATTATGACAAGAATCCCTAAAGAACCTGTAACAAAGAACAAAATTCTTGCAGGCAAAAGCGTGTATTTGACCAGAAATGAAATGATTGAAATACAGACAGCTTTAGAATATCAGGAAAACAGCGAACCAACAGCACAGGCTGCAATTGATTCGGCCCTTAGCAAGATGCAAAAGGCTTTACGATAACAAATGAAGATCAGCGGAGAAGATATGCCAAAAGAGATTGATCAACGGGATTGTGAGTGGGGGCAGGCCGACACGGAAGACGCTTATAAGTCTTCCGCTGCATTGGCTGGTCATGCGTGTATTGAGTGCCGGGACACTGGTGAAAAGGTTGTCGGTGGTGCAGACGAATACGCCATTGTTTTTTGTAAGTGTGCCAAAGGTAGAGAATCTGCAGAGCAACAAGCAGAAGTGCTTTCTGACCACGGAGCATAACTGCCATGCGTTTCGCCCCCAGGGTGTAAACGCTTGTTATCCACGTATTGGCACCGGAACCCGCAAAACCTCCCTGATCAGACCGCTGTGCCGGTTTAGACCGGTTATCACAGATGGGTTATGACACAGCAATTAGCGGCAGGTTGGTCAAATGTCAATACGTGGAATAACTTCAAATTACACAGATTCTGACGAAATTTGACGTATAAGGCGGCCAAATGAAAGAAAGATCGAAAGATTGCCCTAGTTGCGGTGAACACGGTCCACAATGGATCTACGATTTTCAAATATGCAAAGTCTGTGGATACAACAGAATGGTTGTTGAAATGCAAGATATTACCAAGTTGTGCGCCAGCAAAGATACTGATTTGAATGAGCGTGCTTCTCGCATTGAGCAGTTGAATACAAAACAACGAGAGATCATGGAATAAAGAGAGCGTTGGTATGGTAAGGCAACCGAGCGGCAAGCGATTATTAATGACCTTGAAAAAAAGCTGAACCATGCACAAATAGAAACAGAAAAAATCAGGCTCGATGCGTTACATTTTGAGAAAGCGTGTGACGCCTATAAAGAGGAAGAATTTAAGGCGAAAATAACTGCTCTTTCGGATTCCAGGTACACATATAATGAGATAGAACTAACATGCGGCGAAGAATTAGCTCAAATGATCTGCGAAAAAGTATTAAGCCGTCGTGCTGATATTCTTGCGGGAAATAGAACCTCTGGAGAAGATAATAGTGACCCAAAAAGAATTGAATCTGGGCATTAATGAACAGGTTGGTCACTAGCAAAAGCATTTCTTGATCTGGTGATGATTATGAATGAGGTCAAAAGGGGTTTAATATGGAATTAATTGTTTCAATTGCAGCATCCCTTGCAGTAGCTGCAGTTTTTTACGTCCTTGGGAGAAACAAAGGTTACGAAAATGGTTACGAATCTGCAGCACAGGCATACAAAGAAGCCATTATTCCGAAGAAGCAGGAAAACGCAGTGAGGGAAGCATATGAGCGCATAACCCCTATGCTGTGGTGTCTCCGGGACGATCTACACAATCTGCCGTTTGGGTGGGAACTCCCACAGGAGGAAACAAGCTTTATTCACTCTGTTCTCTGTTGTATCCCAACAGGGGTTGAGTCTGTCATGCTTAAAACTCTGGGCGGTGTGGAGACTCAGATACCACGAGAATATTCCAAGTATTTAGATGTGCTGTCCGAGAGATACATAGGGGAACACTCAATGGTTCTTAAACGCCCATTAGAACCGAGTGATTTCGAGATGGCTGAACAAGGTGATTATGCTGCAGCTGTATATATTGCAATGGTTATTCTATACAAACGTACACGGGATATGAATATTATTGGGGATGCAGATAAGTGACATCCCAACCCCCCACCAGACTTCCAACTTCCGAACTAACGCCACTCCAGTCTTCTCCCTTCAGGGTGGCAACATTGGAT
>JBGSQR010000286.1:0-9826 GCA_041737975.1 Geobacterales bacterium
GGCAATAGAGCAACGTACAGTCAGCCGTTTTCTTGCAGAAATCCCGGAACATCTTTTAATAGACAAGTCCGCTTCATCTTCAGACAAAGCAGATAGTTCGGAAAATATGGCCGCAGATTTCTTTGCCCGCATGCTGGAGGAGTAGGCTTTTCACCCATAAATTCCTATACTTGACAACATTACAAATATAACCTTTCTAATCTTGCATTCACACAAAAAAGCTGTATAAACTTAGAGGAAAGTTTCCATTCCAGATCCAACCTTAGGGGGACAGAATGAACGCAAGAGACTCAATTACAACAGTAACCGACAGCAAACCAACCTATACGGACCTGCAGCGTTCATTCTTAAGGCATCTTCAGTACACCATAGTCAAAGACAAGTTTTCGGCAACAAAAGCTGATCTTTACCTGGCATTATCTTACGCTGTCAGAGACATGCTGGTCGAGCGCTGGCTTGACACACAGCAGTCCTATTACAATAACGACTCAAAACGGGTCTATTATCTGTCCATGGAATTCCTGATGGGACGAACTCTCGGCAACAGCCTGATCAATCTGGGGCTGATGGATGAATGGGAAAACGCCCTGAAAGAAATGGGAATTGACGTAAAGGATCTGCAGGAAAGCGAATGGGATGCCGGACTGGGAAATGGCGGACTTGGGCGTCTGGCAGCCTGTTTCCTTGACTCCATGGCAACTATGGCCTTACCAGCCTACGGTTACGGTATTCGTTATGAGTACGGTATGTTTTACCAAAGTATTGTAGATGGCAGTCAGCATGAAAGTCCAGACAACTGGCTTCGCTACGGAAATCCATGGGAATTCCCTCGCCAGGAACACCTCCACCAGATCAAGTTTCAAGGCAGAGTAATTGAGTTTACCGGTGACAATGGAGAAAAACGTCATTCTTGGATCGACACTACTGATATAATGGCCCTGGCTTACGATGTTCCAATTCCAGGCTATGGCAACAATACTGTCAATACTATGCGCCTCTGGACAGCCAAATCAACCCGTGATTTCGAGCTGATGTCTTTCAATCAGGGCAACTATCTGGGAGCAGTTGAGTCCAAAATGCGTACCGAGAACATATCAAAGGTGCTCTATCCTGCAGACCACATGCTGGAAGGCAAGGAACTGCGCCTGCGTCAGGAATATTTCCTCTCTTCTGCTACAGTTCAGGATATTTTTTACCGTTTTGCCAAACATCATGATGATGTATCTCTGTTGCCGGAAAAAGTTGCTATTCAGTTGAATGACACCCACCCCACCCTGGCTATTCCTGAGCTGTTACGCATCCTGCTGGATGAAAAACATCTCTCCTGGGATGCTGCCTGGGACATTGCCACCCATACTTTTGCCTATACCAATCACACAATACTGCCGGAAGCATTGGAAAAATGGCCTGTCAGGATGATGGAATACATTCTGCCTCGCCACCTGCTGATCATCTACCAGATCAATGATAATTTCCTGAAAGAAGTGTCAGCAAGGTTCCCGGGTGACAATGATCGACTCCGTCGCATGTCTATCGTCAGTGAAGATGGTGAAAAACATGTACGCATGGCGTACCTGGCCATAATCGGCAGCCACTCTGTAAATGGAGTATCTGCTCTGCACAGTGAGATTTTAAAAGACGATCTGTTTCGTGATTTTTATGAACTGTGGCCGGAAAAATTCAATAACAAAACCAACGGTATCACCCAGCGACGCTGGCTGAAACATGCCAACCGCTGGCTGTCAGATTTGATATCATCCAAAATAGGTGACGGCTGGGTAATCAGGCTGGATGAACTTCGTCAACTGCGTGAACATGCAGAAGACCGTGATTTTCAGCAGCAATGGATTGAGGTCAAAAAAGCCAACAAAAGAAGGCTCGCAGAAGAAATTTTCAAACTGACCGGAGTTGAGGTTTCTGCCGACTCCATGTTCGACTGCCATACGAAACGAATACATGAATACAAACGACAACTGTTGAACGTACTTCACGTCATTACCCGCTATAATCGTATCAAAGCAAACCCGAATATCAACATTGCACCTCGTACGATTATTTTCAGCGGCAAAGCAGCCCCATCCTATTACATGGCTAAGCTGATTATCAGGTTGATCAATGCTGTCGGTTCACTGATCAACAATGACCCATCTGTCAAAAAACTGCTGCGGGTAGTATTCCTACCAAACTACAACGTTTCACTGGCAGAGATGATCTTCCCGGCATCGGACCTGTCCGAGCAGATTTCTACTGCCGGAACAGAGGCATCCGGTACAGGTAACATGAAATATGCATTGAATGGTGCCCTGACTATCGGCACACTGGACGGCGCCAATATTGAAATAATGGAAGAGGTCGGCAGAGAAAATATTTTCATTTTCGGCATGGATGCCGAGCAGGTTAACGGCTTAAAAGCAGCTGGATACCAGCCGCGCGATTATTATTACCGCAATCAGGAGCTGAAGCAAGCCATAGACATGATCAATAATGGCACCTTTGCCCCTGGCGACCCTGATCTTTTCAGACCGATCATTGATGGACTAATGAACTGTGACAACTATATGCTGCTAGCAGACTACGCATCCTATATAGATTGTCAGGATGACGTAGATAAACTCTACATGCAGCAACATGAGTGGGCACGCAAATCTATTCTCAATACAGCCGGAATGGGCAAGTTCTCAAGTGACCGTACCATTGAAGAGTATGCAAATGAAATTTGGAAAGTAACTCCAGTCAAGGTTAAACCACACGCCAGACGTGACTTGGACTAAAAAAGGACAGACAATGAATGCTCCCGGTTTATGGGACACACCCTCCGAGCAGACCAGAATTCCGGAGGTACCGGAACATGCCCCATTGGCCGAACGTATGCGTCCTCGTACTATTTCCGAATTTACCGGGCAGGAACATCTGCTTGGAGACGGACGTATCCTTGAAAGAATGATTGCCAGCGACAATCTATCCTCATTGATACTATGGGGACCACCGGGTTGTGGTAAAACAACTTTAGCCCATGTAATTGCCAGGGAAAGCAAATCTCACTTTATTTTCTTCTCGGCTATTCTTTCGGGCATCAAAGAGATCCGGGAGATCTTCAAGGAAGCGGAAGGATATGCGGCCCGCGGCAAACGAACCATCCTTTTTGTTGATGAAATCCACCGTTTTAACAAGTCGCAACAGGACGCCTTTCTCCCCTACGTTGAAAAAGGTGTTGTTACAATTATTGGGGCAACAACTGAAAACCCCTCATTTGAAGTTATCGCCCCTCTTCTCTCCAGATGTCGTGTACTGACACTGAATCAACTTGATATCCTAACCATTGAGCAGATACTTGAAAATGCGCTTAATGACACAGAGCGTGGACTTGGCAAGCTTGAGCTGACAGCTGAAAAAGCTGCACTGGATTTTCTGGCGGAACAATCATCAGGTGATGCCCGTATTGCTCTTAACACTCTGGAGGTTGCTGCAGGTTTAATACAGGGATCGGCTGAGGCCTCAATTATTACGCTTGAAATTGTTCAGGAGGCATTGCAAAGAAAAGCACTGCTGTACGACAAGGGTGGTGAAGAGCATTATAATGTCATCTCGGCTTTCATCAAATCCATGCGCGCCAGCAATCCTGACGCAGCATTATATTGGTTGGCTCGTATGTTGGAAGCTGGAGAAGATCCGATCTTTATATTACGTCGCATGATAATTCTGGCTTCTGAGGACATCGGCAACGCCGACCCGCGAGCATTGCAGGTTGCCGTATCCTCCCTGCAGGCCTTTCAGGTAATCGGTATGCCGGAGGGACGAATTATCATGGGACAGACCGTTACTTATCTAGCAACCGCCCCAAAATCCAATGCATCCTACATGGGCATCAATTCGGCGCTGGCAGAAGTGCGCAAGAGTGGGGGCCTACCTGTGCCGATGCATCTTAGGAACGCTCCGACTAAGCTGATGAAAGAGCTTGGCTACAAACAGGGATACCAGTACGATCATGACTCGGAAAATGGCTACTCAGGCCAGGAATGCCTGCCGGATAAACTTGTTGGAACAACTTTCTATGACCCCAAAGGTCATGGTTACGAAAAAAATATAATTGATCGCATGGAATGGTTAAAAAAGAGGAAAAGCTAACTTAAAGACACTTACTCAATATGATATTCTGTTACCAGTATTATCAAGGAAAGACATCATGTCAGACGAATATTCAGAACTCGAAGTTCTCAAACTTGAAAACAGTCTACTGAAAGAGCGAATTCACTCACTTGAACTAGAACTAAAAAAGAGTGAGGACTATGAGCAGCGTATTCAGGACATGTCAAAAAACATGCAAAAGCTAAGAGAACGTAAAAGTAAGTACCGTACTCTTGCTCATCTGCTGCGCATGATGTGCGACAATGTACCGGATATGATCTGGGCAAAAGACATCAATAATAGATACATTTTTGCAAATAAGGCTATCTGCAAAAACCTGCTCAATGCTGTAGATACGGAAGAGCCGATCGGTAAGAATGATATATTCTTTGCTGAACGCGAACGAAATAAACATAAAAATAATCCTGAATGGCATACTTTTGGTGAGATTTGCCGAGACACAGACCTTATTACAATGGAGGCCGGCTCAGCACAGCAGTTTGATGAGTATGGCAACATTGAGGGAAATTTTCTCTTCCTGGATGTTCATAAGGCCCCATTTATTAATGAAAAAGGGAAATTAATTGGTACAGTCGGTTCTGCCCGCGATGTAACATCAGCCAAACAGACAGAACTGTTAATAAAAAACAGTGAGCAAAAACTGGCGTTAGCCATGGAACTGGCCAATCTTGTCTACTGGGAATATGACATCAATTCCAGGCATTTTATCCTCGATGACCGTTTTTACCAGTTATATGCTACCAACACCGAACTAGAGGGTGGCTGCCGTCTGTTGCCCAAGGAGTATTTGCAAAAATTTGTTCACCCTGAAGACAAAGTTAAACTGGAAAAAGCATTAAAAAAGGGGATGAAACCCTTTTCAAATATTAACATTATTCAGATAGATTACCGTATCATACGCAGAGACGGAGAAGTCAGACATATACAAACTCAGGCTTGGCTGAATAAAGACGCAGAAAACCGCACACATAAAATTTATGGCGCAAATCAAGATATTACGGAAAGAAAGAAGGTTGAGGAGGCTTTGGCCGACTCCAACTATCTCCTCCAGACCATCATAAACACATCACCAGTAAGGGTCTTCTGGAAGAATATCAACTTGCAATACTTAGGTTGTAACCCAGCATTTTCAAAGGATGCGGGAGTGTCTCACCCTGATGAAATGATAGGAAAAGATGATTATCAATTCAGTTGGCGTGACAATGCAGAGCAATATCGTGCCGATGATGCGCAGGTTTTGTCGTCTGGCAAACCAAAACTTTTTTTTGAAGAGCAACAGATAGCACCTGATGGGACTCAAATATGGCTTCGTACATCAAAAGTACCTCTTCGTAACAACAAAAATGAAATCGTAGGATTACTGGGAATCTACGAGGACATCTCAGACCAAAAACAGGCTAAAGCAGAAAAAGACAGACTTGAATCTCAAAACCAGCAGTTACAGAAAAGTGAAAGCCTTGGAAGAATGGCAGGAGCAATATCGCATCACTTCAACAACAGGCTGCAGGCGGTAATAGGTAATCTGGAACTTGCTATTCAAGATCTACCAGAAGGTTCAGAAGCCATATCCAGTATCACAACTGCAATCGGTGAATGTGACAAAGCTGCTGAAATCAGCTCTATGATGCTGGCGTATCTTGGGCAGACACCATCCAGATTTCACCCAGTAGACCTGTCAGAATTATCTCGAAAATGCCTCCCGATGCTTCAAGCTGCAATTGGTAGAAAAACAATTTTGGGCACAGTTTTCCCTGCTCACGGACCAACAATAAATGCGAATGACAACCAGATCCAGCAGGTTCTTTTCAACTTGGTTGTCAATGCCTGGGAAGCAAGTAACCCTTGCAATCAATCGATTTTTATTAACATTTCAACAGTTACTCCAGAACAGATACCTAATGAACAAATATTTCCTGTAGACTGGCAACCGCAGGAAAATAAATATGCCTGCCTTGAAATAAAAGATAATGGTCATGGAATCTCAGATCTGGAAATCAACAAAATATTTGATCCGTTTTTCTCCAACAGGTTCACCGGACGCGGGTTAGGTCTTTCAGTGGCACTTGGAATTATTAAAACTCATCGCGGGGCTATTTCAGTGGAGAGCAAAGCAGGGGTAGGCAGTACTTTTAAAATTTTTGTTCCGGTTTTCAACTAAATATAATTTCAGAGACAGGTAAACAATTTGACCACATCAACAAAGCAAACTCCTAAAAGATATCTGCCTAAGGGTGGAGTAACTATTCTCCATGAAGATAATGAGATCATCGTAGTAGAAAAGCCTTCAGGACTTTTGACTATTGGTACTGACAGAGACAAATCAAGAACAGTCCACACAATATTGAATGAATATGTACGCAAGGGAAACCCACGCTCTAAAAACCGGATTTACGTTGTTCACCGACTTGATCGAGAAACTTCTGGTATTTTGGTTTTTGCCAAAAACGAAATTGCAAAAAACTTTCTCCAAGAAAATTGGCAGGATTCTGAAAAATACTATTATACAATCGTACATGGAACGATCTCTCCAAATAGCGGCTCCATCACAAGCTATTTGACCGAAAATAAGGCCTACACTGTCTACTCCACACCGGACTCCACCCAGGGAAAACTATCACAAACCGATTACAGGGTTTTAAAAGAATTCAGGGCAATGAGTCTGTTGGAAATCCACTTACTAACCGGCAGAAAACATCAGATCAGAGTTCACCTGTCAGAAAAGGGGAACCCTGTTGTTGGCGACAGAAAATATGGTCGTTTAAAAGACTCCAGCAATTCTCTGGCATTACACTCCTGCTCAATCAGCTTCAAACACCCGGCTACATTAAAAACACTCTGTTTTACAAGCCCTATGCCTGATTTTTTTACGAAACTTATAGGAAATTACTCGTCATAATGAAAAATCTGATGCTGTTTTAATAATTTGAAGGGTATTCACATGCTTCCATACAAGTTCGAACGAACTCAAATACTTCCTGTTAAAATTGATAAAGCTTGGGAGTTTTTTACTGATCCACGTAATCTGCCATTAATTACCCCGCCAAATATGGACTTTAAGTTCCTGTCTGAACCACACACAGATACTTATGCCGGCATGATATTCTGCTACACTCTTCGCCCTCTATTCGGTATTTCAGTTAACTGGACAACTGAAATTACTCATTTACAAAAACCTTATTTATTTGTTGACGAACAACGCTTTGGACCTTATCGTTTCTGGCACCATCAGCATATTTTCAAAGAAGTTGAAAATGGAGTAGAAATGCGTGATTTAGTTCATTATCTGCTGCCACACATACATTTTACCGGTCTGGCCAACAAACTTATTGTAGCACCGAGACTTCGAAAAATTTTCGATTTTCGTCAAAATTCCCTTCAAAAGTTGTTTGCTTAAAGAAGGAAAATAGCGTTACAAAATTTGTATCTATTCTATTTAGAGCCATTTATACGGGGGTTGTATATGAAGAGACTTGGAATCCTGACAAGCGGTGGGGACTGCTCTGGCATGAATGCAGCCATAAGGGCTGCAGCAAGAACAGCAATTGCCAATAACGTAGAAATGATTGGCTATCGCAAAGGATATGCCGGTTTGCTTAAAAATGATTTTGTAATCCTCAATACTCAGGCTGTTTCTGGTACGTTACAACGCGGAGGCACGTTTCTACAGTCTGCACGTTCAGCAGAATTTCGTACGACAGAAGGGCAAAAAAAAGCCATTGAAAACCTGCTAAAAGAAAACGTAGAGGGGTTGATAGTTATTGGAGGAGATGGCTCATTGAACGGTGCCTTGGCACTAGACAAAATCGGTTTCCCCGTAATAGGCATCCCAGCCAGCATTGACAACGATATCTGCTATACAGATATGGCTCTTGGGGTTGACACCGCCTTGAATAATATCATATATGCTGTTGACTGCATCAAGGACACTGCCAGCTCACATGACCGTGCCTTTATCGTCGAAGTAATGGGACGAAATTCTGGCTACCTTGCTACCATTAGCGCCATTGCCACCGGGGCTGAATATGCTATTGTTCCTGAAAACAAATTTGACCTGTCAGAAATGTGCTCACAGCTCAGACAACGTTATGAAGAAGGGCGCACAAATGCTCTGATTATAATGGCTGAGGGTGCAGGAAATGCCAGGGACATTGCTGACAGTATCAAAGACTGCTCTGGTTTCGAGACGCGAGTAACGGTGCTCGGACACTACCAGCGTGGCGGTGCTCCATCTGTATTTGACAGACTACTTGGTAGCCGTTTCGGTCGTAAGTCTGTCGAGCTACTACTTTCCGGAACAAAAGGTGTGATGATTGGGTTATCAGCAAATATGCTTAATACAACTTTGCTGGAAATGGTTGTCAAAGGTGGTCAGAAACAACTAAACGAAGATCTTGTCCGAATGGCCGACATTTTAGGAATTTGAAATGAAACGACGCAAACACTACAGCGGTCAATCCAGTAAAGCCGGTCTGCCTCCAGGCACACTTTTGCACATCGGTAATATTCCGCCGACTACAACTCCTACAATAAGTACCATAATCTTCACAGCTGACAGTTTTAGCGAAGAGTCCAGTGAACATCATGATAAGTGTGTTATCGTGAAGGAAACAGAAGGCATTACTTGGATTAACATTGAAGGTATTCATAATGTAGAACTTATTAAACGTTTCGGTGACTGTTATGGCTTACATCCTCTTGTGCTGGAAGATATTGTCAATACAACACAGCGCCCAAAACTGGAAGATTATGGCGAATATATTTTTTTGGTAATCCGTATGATCTGCTGGAAGAACCACAACATAGAAACCGAACAGGTAAGCCTGATTCTCGGCCCCAACTATGTGCTTTCTTTCCAGGAGGGACTTAATGGTGACACATTCAGTACGGTACGAGAACTCATAAGAAGTGGAAGAGGACGAATCAGGGCAATGGGTTCGGATTATCTGGCCTATGCTCTATTAGATTCAATAGTAGATGGGTATTTTACCGTACTGGAAGGTATGGGAGAAGATATAGAGGATTTAGAAGAAGAATTATCTAAAGGCCCCCTTCAAATAATTCTGAAACGAATTATTGCATTCAAGCGTGAAATCATTTATATGCGCAAAAGTATTTGGCCTCTTCGCGAAGTAACCGGAGCACTTGAGCGTGGAGAATCCGGATTGATTGCTGCCTCATCGCGCATCTATTTCCGCGATATTTATGACCATACCATACAGGTAATTGATGGTGTAGAAACCTACCGGGATCTTTTGTCTGGATTAATGGACCTTTACTTATCCAGTATCAGCAACCGCACAAATGAGGTCATGAAATTGCTGACAATTATAGGCACTATTTTTATGCCTTTAACATTTCTTGTCGGGGTTTACGGAATGAACTTCAAACATATGCCAGAACTGGAATGGCAAAACGGGTATTATGCTTTATGGCTACTTATGATTTTTCTGACATCGTTGATGATCTGGTACTTCAAAAAAAAGAGGTGGCTATAACCACCTCTTTGGACAGAACAAATTACGTTAGAAATCAGTCAGAAGTTGCTTATCCTCTTTAGAGACCATTCTGTCAAGATCCAGAACAATCAACAAACGATTATCACGATTTATAACTCCTGTTATGCAATCCTGATCCATTCCACCAGACACCATTGCCGGTGCTGGCTGAACTTCGTTTGCAG
>JBGSQR010000313.1:0-7514 GCA_041737975.1 Geobacterales bacterium
GTACCGCTTTACCAATAACCTCAAGCTTCTTCTTCTCAGCAGACAGGTTTGGAATTGCTGCAGTGGGGCAGACCTGACCGCAGAGAGTGCAGTTGTATTCACAGTATCCAAGTCGCGGAATCAGCATCGGGGTGTATAAACCTTCAAAGCCTGCCTGAAGTGCGGCGGGGTAGAGAGCGCTTTTAAGGCATACTTTCATACATTCTCCACAGCGGACACATTTTTTTAGAAACAGGTCCTCATCTCTGACGCCTGGTGGTCTTAGTATCTGAGCCATTGCATCCGGCTTTCGGAATCTGAAAACACCAGACAGCATAAATCCTGATAAAATCCCCCCTAAAAGTACCCTGCGCTCTGGAACAAAATTATTTCTTTGGACCGGGAATGCGGACAGTGAGAAGGATACTCTTTCCTGACGGCATTTGTGCTGGCAATCCATGCAAAGAATGCAATCCTGTTTGTTTAGATATTCATCGTCAAAAGCTGTCGGGCATGTGGTTCGGCATGCCTTGCAATCTGTGCAAAGCGATGCCGGCGTCCGTTTGAACAGCGAAAAACGGCTTAACAGGCCAAGCAGTGTTCCAAGAGGACAAAGGTTTCTGCACCAGTTTCGGCGTTCGTATCGTTCGATGAAAATGATTAGTGCAAATAGAAAGGCTGATAGAAAAGCCAGTGGGTAAAAGGTTTCCCTGAAAGGCAGCAGGAGATCTTTAAAAATATTGTATCCTGGTGCAAGCAGATCCCGTTTGTCACCTACCAGATTGTAAATGCTTATCCAGCCGGTCCGGAATCCATCACCAATCAGCGGGTACAGGAAAAATGTCAGCGCTCTGACCAGAATGGCAATCGGGTCAAGGATACCAGCCAGATTGATATTGAAAAATGCAGATGAGAGCAAAGGAAGAAGCAGCCAATATTTAAAGTTACCTTTAAAAAGCTTGATTGGAGCGGTTTTTTTAATTTTTACAGTAACAAGGTCCAGGATTGTGCCGAGTGGGCAAATCCAGCCACAAAAAAAGCGGCCCAGAATTAGAGTGAAAAGTACCATTAGCAAGGATGGTAGCAGTATAAAGTCAAAAGACCTGACAGCAGCAACATAACTGGCAAGAACAAGCGGGTCAGTTCGAAAAAAACTGTTAACAGCTGCAGATATTGTGTCATTTCCGCGATATTCTGTTTGAATGAAAAGCCAGATAAAAATGATAAGGAAAATAATCTGGCTTAATCTTGCTGTAGATAACCTTTTCATCTATACCCCATGGTTTTTCAGTGTTTATGCTTTAACAATCCGGACTTTTTTTAGATTGATCTCTCCCAAGCCACGTTTACTGGCAGCTACTGTTACAGAAATGTCTTCCGGTTTAAGACCGAACAGGGTGGTCGCATAGGCGTCGGCGGCAACTATATCGGTGGAGACTATTACCTTGTTAAGCTTTTTAACATCCCCCAGATCACCACCTTGCGGTCCGTGTGCCGTCAGCACTCTAGTGGCATCAATTATAACCAGGTGACTTTTAAGTACGCTGTTAATATCTGCCAGAGAGTTGTCTATGTTTTTGTGGATGCTGCCGCGATTACCGCCCATGACACCCATAACATTCTTCAACCCTAGTGTGAGTTTAGTTAACCCGTGATGTTTTGCTACAGGCACATTGATAAAAACATCTGCATTTAATGCCTCGCTGTATAGCTCCCATTCACTTAGCGCCTTGCCATTTATGGTTACTTTTTTGAAACGTTCATTTTCAATATGTTTAAATTCAACATTCTTCATTCCTTTAAGAGCAGCTTGAATACCGCTGTTTACGTAGCAACGTCGAGCATCATTGCAAGTTCTGTCGAAGACTTTGACTTTCTTTGCCCCGGCTCGCAATACTTCCTCAACAATTGCTTTTACAACAAGAGGGTTTGTGTTGGCAGCTTGATCAGGGTTTCTATCCCATCCTATATTCGGTTTTACTACTACAACATCACCACTTTTAACAAAGCGCTTCATCCCACCAAGTTTGTTTATAGCATTTCGAGTTATCAAAGCCGGATCATTGCCTTCTGCAACAGCAACTACCGGACCTTCGGCAGCGAATAAGTTTTTAAAAAGTGAACTGTGAAAAAGTGAAGCAATTCCAAGCACCCTGATGAATGATCTTCTGTCCATTGCAATTACCCCCTTGCTTTTTCGAGACCTGTAATTCTATTTTAGGTTGATGGCAAATATGATTTTTGTGAATTTTGCTAATAGCTACTCTTGTTGAACTTGAAATCTGCTGTAGAATATTAAAATATTAATTTAGCTGTAATCATATTGTTTAATAATAAAAATTGAAAGGGGGAAGTTATGGCAAAATATTTAGTACCTGCAGTTATTTTTGTAATTTGTGCTGTTAGTGTTAATGCTCACGCAGCCAAAAAGGAAAGCACACCTGTATATCCTCACTATTGGATGAGTATTGCAACAAGTAACCAGAGTATTCCTGGTATGTCTGAGCAGATGTCAGGTTTTGCTTCCATGTTCGGTGGTAAAGCCGCATTCGGACCACGCCGTTCTCTTCAATTGCAGCTTGAATCTCCGCGACAGGTTCCTGAAAAGCCTGAGGCACTGCACAATATACCTACAGGTCAAAACATGGGTAAATCACTTCAACTTCTGACTCCAGAACCTGTTAAGGAAACAAGAGAAACTCAGCCATCTGATCGAGAAAAACCTGAAAAGATAGAAAAACCTAAAGCCAGAATGCTTATCTACTGGGGATGTGGTGAAACTGTCCGTAAGGGGCAACCTAGAGTTATTGATACCGAGAAAATGGATATGATGCAGTTTGGCAAAGCTTTGGTTGGGCGTTCACCGACACCTCAATATCCACCTTCAGTCCGTAACGGATGGGTCTATGGTGAATGGCCCAACAAGGAAGATAGCAAAGATGTTCCAAAGGAAAGTTCTCTGATAGGCGAACATCTGATTCATGGCAATTATGTAAATGATATTAAATTCAGTATTGATCAAAAACGCGACTTTATGGCACCGGTTGAATTTACAACTCTTAAATCTACTCCAAATGGAGCTATGAAAGTTGAATGGAAAGCAATTCCGACAGCTACTGGTTATTTTGCAACAGTGATGGCTCATAATTCTAAAACTGAAGAAACTGTTTTTTGGTCTTCCAGTGAAATTTATGAGCCCGGTTTTGCATTGATGAATTATTTGACTAACAGTGACGTCCAGAGGTTTATAAAGGAAAAGGTTGTTATGCCAGCAGGGACTACAACCTGTACATTGCCGCCTGTTTTTAAGGAAGTAGCTGGTGCCTTGCAATTCATTGCTTATGGCGAGGAGATGAATGTTATCTACCCTCCCAAACCCAAAGATCCTAAAAAAACATGGAATCCGGAATGGTCTGTTAAAGTACGCCTTAAATCAACCGGCATGACTCCATTGATGGAAAGTCAGGATCGTAAGGAATCATCCAAAAAATCAAAGTCCTTAAGATCTGACGATGAAAGTAATAGTTCTGACAGTAAAGATAAGGAGGGCTCTGAAGCTTCAGGTAGTCCGATGAACAAGATTAAGGGAATGTTCGGATTTTAGAGTTAGACAGGGATAATAACAAATAGATAATAAGTAAATTATGCTGGATAAAACGTAAAAAATCCCCCCGGTTTGTACCGGGGGGATTTTTTATTGGTAAATCTATTTCTTCATTAATCGATCCATTGCCATCTTTAGACTGATACGCATACGCTCAAGAACCTCAGCCAGCTGACCAATCTCGTCATCAGAAGTTGCAACGATTTTTTCACTGACGTCGCCGTCAGCCATATTTGATGCAATTTGAGTAAATACTGTCAATGGACTCAAAAGATGTTTTACGATGAACATGATAGCAAAAACTGAAATAAACATAATTGTAGACATGATACCGATCAGAGAGAGGAGAAGTTCTTTCTTTGCCTTATTAAGTTCTATGATTGAAAGGCCCATACGCATGTTGCCCCAATGCTTGCCTTTTACGATAATTGGAGAGGCAACATCCCACATTGTCTCGCCGGTATTGCGATTATAGACCTGGATCAAGCCCTCTTGCATGTTGTTTGCGCCTTTAATTTCAACAGGATTGTTGAATAGCCTTTTTGTTCTGTTCCAGGTAGCATCCGTCTCTTTGTCACCAGTAATTTGCCTGGTATACCTGGTGTTGTGTGAGGAAACATAACCATTCTTGTCAACAGCAACAGCGTAAACGATGTTTGGATTCTTCATAAACTCGTCTTCCATTGCTAATAAAGTTTTGTCTGCAAAAGCATCATATTTTGTGTGATACTTGGGAGGGTCAAAGTTTCCAAACAGCACGTAGTTTGTGTCAAAAGCGTCAGCCATTGTAAGGACACCGTTATCTATCGCCTCCTCAATTAGCCGGGAAAACGATTTTGCTCCTACTACTGTAATGAATTTTGCATGTTCCTGGTATTGCTGTTCTAGTCTTGTAAATTGCTGTTTGACCAACAAAATAGATCCCAGAGCAATAACCACAAAAAGAATGATGTTAACCAGCACGGTGACTTTAACGCTAATTTTTTTAAACATTGTTACCTCCTGTATTTGTTACTTGAAAAACATTAAATGTATGGAGCTATCATTTGTCTGAATTGGGCAGACTTGTTATTATCATTAATTTCCAGGTTGATGATTTCAATCAATTCTGGAAAGGCATCTTTTGATGGTTGATTGGTTTCAAGCCATTTCTCTACACATTCAGTGAATATTATTTTTGCCATTGGACCTAAAAATTTTATAAGACTTGTTTGCATCCCGGTTAGGGAAGATGATAGTGGACCTTTTTCAATCAGTTCCGCAGGATTATGTGTTGAAGCTATTGGAATTTTTTGTACAGGGGCTGAAGTTGTTAATGATTTTTCTGGTTCAATGCTAGCTGATTTGTCGAGTTGTTTAGAAGCAACATCTATTATCATATCAAGTATTTGAATATTTACAGCGACTGTATTTGAGCATAACAGAACATAATATCTGTCATGATCTTGTCTGACGATAATTCGACCTTTTTCATATTTGAAGTTGAATGTTCTTGAACCACCAGTACATTCCTGAAAAACCGGGATGTTGTCAGTAAGTAGTGATGCCACTGTTTTTAACATTTCCGTGTCAATACCCTGTGGGAACAGATGGGCCATGACTTGACCCTGTTCATTACAAATCATACTACCGACTACCCCAGGTACTGAATTTAACTTGTTCAATATTTTATTCATTCAAGAACCTCCTTTCCGAATTAAAGGGAAAAACAGATTGTTTATATAATTATTGAAAAAGAAGATTTAGGCGTATTCAATGTTTTTAAAGGTCAATTATCATAATTTGTTTGAATGTTTGGCGCGCCCGGAGAGATTCGAACTCCCGACTCCCAGGTTCGAAGCCTGGTGCTCTATCCAGCTGAGCTACGAGCGCATAATGAAACGAATACTATATCAGAATTTAATTTCGTGAAACCATTATTTGCAAAATGCATTTAATAAATTATTTACCGTATTTATCAATATATTGCCTTAATTGATTTGCAGTCTCACTTGAAGCATCAATATCCAGAAAACGTTTCCAAAATGGTATGGCTTCACTGATTTGGTTAACTTCAATAGCATAAATATATCCGATACTGTAAAGGCTTTCCAGATTGTTTGGGTCGACAGTAAGAACAAGTTGATGATTTTTTATTGCACTTTGGAAGTCGCCTGTCAGTCGGAACATGGCACCTTGATCATTTAGGACTTCAATGTCGTTGGGTTTAAGTTTTAGTGACATATTGTAGGCTTCAATAGCTTCTTTTGGCATTTCCAGGTCGTAATAGGCATTTCCAAGCTCTGCCCATATTTTGTGATTTGCAGGTTCGGATTTTGTTTTAAGTAATGCTTCGGTTAATCGATTTTTTTTATCATCAAGTAACTGTAGTTCGGAGCCGCTTTCATTGTTTGCTAATGTTGAAGAGTCCTGTGAAAAACCATCATCAAGGTTAACAGCTTCAGGTTCAGGGCAAGCAATAGCAGCTGCCATATCCAATGCTGAGCCCGGTATGATTGTGTCACTTGAATTAAAGTTTGTCAGTCTGTCAATTCTCCTAGCATTTTTAGACAGAATATCAATCTGCTTCAATGTCGCACTCTGCTCAACACAGTTTATTTCATAATATTCAAGGTGCTGAAAATACTCTTTTTTTGTATATTCATTAGCCGCTTCCACTCGTTGGCGTGCACCTCTTGGTGTAAAACGGAGCCAAATGGCAATATTTCCATCTTCTTTTTTCTGAATAGAGTCCAATTCAATGGCAACATTATGGCGATTTGTTTGAGCTAGCTTTTTCCATTGAACAGAATTTGCTGTTAGGGGCAGGGAAAAATTGAATAAAATGAATGTGAATAACAGTAGTCCGATAATTTTAACTGTTTGTATTCTTAGTCCAATATTCACATGTTTCTCCATAGTTATGTTCAAAATGAACAGACGTCATTGTACTTATATAATGAGTAATTACAACCGCTTTTTGCAATTGAACTTTTAACATAGAAGTGTAAGCCTTCAAACTTGACGCAAATCTGAATTTAAGGTAATTTCAATTGATTTAACACTGTAATTGTAGGAGTCTGTATGCGCGTCATATCTGGTAGCGCGCGTGGAATTAGGCTTCAGGCGCCTGTTGGGATTCATACTCGGCCGACAACTGACCGCGCAAGAGAGGCTCTTTTTAGTATCATCCAGAGCCGCAATGACTTGAGTGGTGCCGTTGTACTTGATATCTGTGCCGGTACTGGTGCACTTGGAATAGAAGCGCTTAGTCGCGGTGCTTCATCTGCAACCCTTATTGAAGTTGATGTTAACGCACTTAAAGCTATAAGAAATAATCTGTCTGCATCAAAATTTATAGACAGGGCTGAAGTGTTGAGCATTGATGCTATTAAGGCTCTACACACTCTGTCTAAGCGTAATTGTTGTTATAATATTATTTTTTTTGATCCGCCATATTCCTCGGATCTATATAAGACAATACCTGAAGAAATTAGCAAGTTATCACTTTTGTGTCATGATGGCTTGCTTGTTATTGAAAGCTCTTCCAGAAATGTTCTTCCTGAGAAGATTGCAAGGTTTTTGAAGGTTGACTCTAGAACTTATGCAGATTCATCTTTATTTTTTTATGTTCTGGGGGATGTATGAAAAAAATAGCTATTTATCCTGGTTCATTCGATCCGATAACATTCGGTCATTTGGATATTCTGGACAGAGGTTTAAAAGTTTTTGATGAAATTGTTATTGCCGTTGCATGTAATTCACAAAAAAATGCCCTTTTTTCTACCGAAGAACGTGTTGCATTAATTGAATCGGTTGTTAAAGACAAGAAGAGGGTCCGGGTTGACACTTTCAAAGGTCTTTTGATAGATTATGTCGCCCAGCAAAAAGCATCTGTTATTATTCGCGGGTTAAGGGCTATTTCGGATTTTGAATATGAATTTCAGATTGC
>JBGSQR010000314.1:0-6464 GCA_041737975.1 Geobacterales bacterium
GGTCTGCATCTATGATGATAACGGCATTACCATTGAAGGAAAAACTAACCTGGCCTGGTCCGAAGATGTGGAAGGACGATTTGTGGCCTGCGGCTGGCATGTGCAGAAGATCGATGGTCATGATTATGCTCAAATCACAAAAGCCATAGCAGCAGCCAAGGCTGAGAAGGAAAAACCTTCCATTATTATGGCAAAAACTCATATCGCCTTTGGCAGCCCGGCCAAGCAGGACTCAGCCGGTGCACACGGTTCTCCACTTGGTAACGCAGAAATTGCTGCTACACGTGCAAACCTAGGCTGGAATTACGGCTCTTTCGAAGTGCCACAGGAAGTTAAAGATATTTGTTCAAATCGCGTAGACGAGTTAAAGCAGCGTTATAATGCCTGGCAGCGCGGTTTTTCAGCCTGGCATGCATCAAACCCTGAAAAAGCAAAACTTTGGGATGAAATGTGGAACAAGCATCTGCCTGCAGATCTGTGTGAGCAGCTGATTGCGGTTGTTGGCGGCAAGGATGGTGCAACTCGTTCTATTTCCGGTTCTGTTCTGCAAAAAGTTGCCGAACTGGTTCCTTCCGTTGTGGGCGGCTCGGCTGACCTGGCTCCGTCAAACAATAGTGATATCAAAGGCTCAGCTTCTGTGCAGACCGGCACCTTTGCCGGTAAAAATCTGCATTACGGTATTCGTGAACATGCCATGGGCGCTGTTATTAATGGTATGGGGCTCTATGGCTGCTTCATTCCTTATGGTGCCACCTTTCTGGTCTTTTCCGATTACTGCCGTCCTTCAGTCAGATTGTCTGCATTGATGAATCTGCAGGCGATTTATATCTTTACCCACGACTCCTTCTTTGTTGGTGAAGATGGTCCAACTCACCAACCGATCGAGCATGTTGCTTCTTTGCGTATGATTCCAGGTCTGCAGGTAATTCGTCCGGCTGACGGCCTGGAAACTGCCGTTGCCTGGGATTCGGCGCTTAGAAAAACCAATGGTCCTACTGCGTTGATCCTGTCACGTCAGAAACTTCCTGTTATTGCCCGTCCGGTTGATTTCTGTAACTGCGATCTTGCTAAAGGCGGTTATATTGTTTCTACGCCTCAAGATCAGCCTGATGTTGTGGTCATGGCAACCGGCTCTGAAGTTCATGTGGCTGCCGATGCAGCAGTAATCCTTGCTGAATGCGGCATCAAGGCTCGTATTGTTTCTGTTCCATGTCTGGAGCAGTTCATGGCTCAGCCTCAGGAATATCGCAATCAGTTGTTGCCTGCCGGAATTCCTCGAGTGGCTGTAGAAGCCGGTCGGGGAGAGTCCTGGGGCCGTCTGATCGGATGCGACGGTCTGTTTATCGGTATTGATCACTTTGGTGCTTCTGCTCCTGGTGAAATCCTTGCCGAAAAGTTCGGCCTGACCGCCCCTCAGGTTGCTGAGAAGATCAAAGCATTATTGAATTAACTGCGAACTTATGGAACTGATAGAGCTTCTAAAAAAACCGCTGCTTTTTTCCGGTTTGAATGAAACGGACCTTTCTGAGCTTGCAACCATTACGGTGCGCCGCAAGTTCAGAAAGGGTGAGTCTCTGTTTTCAGCCGGAGATGACGCAAATGGATTCTATCTGTTGGTGAGCGGCAGTATCAAGCTCTGTCGCATATCTCCTGATGGCAGGGAAAAGGTTTTGCACTTTGTTCAGCCTGGTGAAACCTTTGCCGAAGCGGCTTTTTTTGGTGATGGCAAGTATCCGGCAGAAGCCCGTGCCCTGGCTTCCGGCGAAGCGCTTTATCTGCCCAAGGCAGGTTTCATGGAGCTGATGAGCCGAAATCCCAGCTTCACACTGAATCTGGTTGTTTCACTTTCCATGATGCTGCGTCAGTTTGCCCGCCAGATTGAAGAACTGTCTTTTGCCGATGTTACCTCCCGGCTGGCTTCCTTCCTTATTCGACGTGTTGATGAAAAATCTACCAGTTATGCCGGTATTACCTATATCGATCTTGGTGTGAAAAAAGGTGAGCTGGCTTCCCGACTTGGAACCGCAAGCGAAACCATTTCCCGTACATTGCGTAAGATGAAGGATGAAGGGATAATTGAAGTGCAGGGCAGCAAGGTGATCATTCATCAAATGGATAAACTGCAGAATCTGTGCGAACGGCACGAGTAGAACCGGAGACTTTCAAATATGCTGATTGTTATGAACCATAATGCTTCTCAAACTGAAATTGATGCAATAAACAAAGTAATCACGGATATGGGGTATACGGCTGCTCCGATTCCCGGCAGTGAGCGGACCGCCATTGGCGTTCTTGGCAACAAGGGATATGTGGATGACTGCAAAATCCTGGAACTGCCAGGCGTTCAGCGCGTAATTCATGTTTCCAAACCGTATAAGCTGGTTTCACGTGATTTTCATCCAGAGGACACTATTGTGGATGTATGCGGCGTTCGTATTGGTCAGGGGTGCCGACCGGTGGTTGTGGCCGGGCCATGTGCAGTTGAGAGTGAAGAACAGATTATGAAAACCGCCCTGTTTGTTGCCAAGGCGGGTGCGGATATGTTGCGCGGTGGGGCGTTCAAGCCGCGCACCGGCCCGCATACATTTCAGGGGTTGCGTGAAGAAGGTCTCAAGCTGCTGGCAAAAGCCGGCAAGGAGAGCGGCCTGCCGATCGTCACGGAAGTAATGAGTCCTGATAATGTGGGGTTGGTGACCGAGTATGCCGACTTGCTGCAGGTCGGGGCCCGTAATATGCAGAATTTTGATCTACTGCGCGAACTGGGCAAGATCCGCAAGCCGGTGATTTTGAAGCGCGGCATGAGCGCTACAATTGAAGAATTTCTGGCAGCTGCTGAATACATCCTGGCAGAGGGCAATGAACAGGTTATTCTCTGCGAACGCGGTATTCGCACCTATGAAACCGCTACTCGCAATACGCTGGATCTGGCCGTTGCGCCGTTGATCAAGGAAATGTCTCATCTGCCAATCATGGTTGATCCATCACATGCCACCGGCAAGCGCAGCCTGGTGCTGCCCATGACGCTGGCAGCTCTGGTTGCCGGTGCCGATGGTGTTTTGATTGAGGTGCATCCCGAGCCGGAGAAGGCGCTGTCCGACGGGCCGCAATCGCTTACATTTCAGGGGTTTGAACACCTGATGGGAGAATACAGGAGACTGCTTCCATTTCTGGGATTTTCCAGCTGAAGAACGCCATTAAATCGCTTGATTATATGAATCCGGAAGCGTAATAATATAAACAGTAAACGGTGTTCTCTCTGTCCTGTTCGCTGCTTTTATAGTGCCCGGGCGGAATAAACAAAGAACGGGAGATCTTCAATATTGTGGTGTGCTGCCCCATTTTGCGGGAATTGCCTAAAGCGATATAAGATCGCCCACCTGTTAAATACACGCTGGAGGCCTCCTCTAGTCGTCGGCAGGGTGGAGAGAATGTAAAAAAGGGTAGCTGTCTTTCGAGACGGCTACCCTTTTTTTTAGCTTTTAGCGAATAGCGTATAGGGATTAGTAAAACCTTTACTATCCGCTACACGCTATCCGCTAATTTCTGCTTTTACCTGGCCATGGCGTTGTCCATTACCTTGTAGGCACAGAATTCACCGCACATGGTGCAGGCACCGTGATCGGATACGGGAGAGTTGCCGCGAACAGTTCTGGCTTTTTCTGGATCAAGCGCCAGGGCGTACTGGCCTTCCCAATCCAACTTTTTACGGCATTTAGCCATGGCAATGTCTTTATCCATAGCACCTTTGACGCCTTTAGCGATATCACCGGCATGGGCGGCAATGCGGGAGGCAATTACGCCATCACGTACGTCCTGGGCATCGGGCAGACGTAGATGCTCACTTGGTGTTACATAGCAGAGGAAGTCGGCTCCGGCTGCTGCTGCAATAGCTCCACCGATGGCGCAGGTAATGTGATCATAACCAGGAGCGATGTCGGTGACCAACGGTCCAAGTACGTAGAATGGAGCACCGTGGCAGAGTCTTTTCTGTAACTGGATGTTGGTCTGGATCTGGTTTAGTGGAACGTGCCCCGGCCCTTCGATCATAACCTGTACACCTGCTGCCTGGGCGCGCTGAGTCAGTTCGCCGAGAATGATCAACTCATGAATCTGGGCGCGGTCGGTGGCATCAGCCAGACAGCCGGGGCGGAAGCCGTCTCCCAGAGACAGGGTCATGTCGTACTCTTTGGTGATTTCCAGCAGCTTATCAAAATGTTCAAAAAGCGGGTTTTCCTGGTTGTTGTAGCGCATCCATTCAATGGTGAAGGCTCCGCCTCGGGAAACAACATCCATGATACGTCCTTCGTTCTGCATCCGCTCAACAGTACTGCGGGTTACGCCGCAATGAACGGTGATGAAGTCCACTCCGTCTTCAGCATGCTTGATAATACCGGCAAAGATGTCGTCCACGGTCATGTCAACGATGGCTTTCTTTTTAACACGTACCGCATCCAGAGCGGCCTGATAAAGCGGAACGCTGCCGATACAGGCGTTGGTCTCGGCAACGATAGCGCGTCTGATTTCATCTACCGGACCGCCGGTTGACAGATCCATCAGGGCATCTGCACCATGAAAGACGGCGATACGAGCCTTTTCCAACTCTTTCTGCATGTCTGTGTCGTCTGATGATGAACCGATATTGGCGTTGACTTTTGTGCGCAGGCCGGCTCCGACAGGTAAAGGTATGCCGTTCAAATGCTTGATGTTGTGACAGATAACAATGTTTCCGGCAGCCATGCCGTCGCGGATGAATTCGGGTGCTACACCTTCGGCTGCTGCTGCGATCTGCATTTTTTCGGTAATGACGCCCCTGCGGGCGAATTCAAGCTGGGTCATTAAATACTCCGTATCGATTTAAATTAAATGCTCTTCTATTTGGTGTTTTCGCAATGTGTTGCAGCAGCGAAATGATTGATCGGGTTGTGTCCTTTTCCGAGAGGACGTGCCAGTTTGATAGCCGTGGTGACAAATTCTTTGGCCTTTTCCACGGCAATTTTAAGTGGCTCGCCCTGTGCCAGAAAAGTTGAAATGGCAGAGGCATAGGAACAACCGGTGCCGTGGGTGCTGGTTGTAAACAGTCTGTCTGTTGTAAAGTGCTGGATCTCTTTGCCATCAAAGAGGATGTCAGTCGATTTGCGGCCGGACAGGTGCCCACCCTTGACCAGAATGTTTGCGGCGCCAAGTTCGTAAAGGTCGCGTGCGGCCTGTTCCATTTCCGCCTCAGTTTGTACAGACCTTCCCAGCAGCCGCTCAGTTTCCGGGATGTTGGGTGTCAGCAGGTATGCCAGTGGTATTAACTGATCTCTGAATATGTTGATTGCCTCACGCTCCATAAGTGCTGCACCGCTGGTGGCGATCATGACAGGGTCAATGATTAGCGGTATCACAGTGTCCCTGCTGCTGAAAAACTCAGCGATGGCAGAGATTATTGCCGGAGTGTGGAGCATGCCGGTCTTGATGACGTCAATCGGAATGTCTGACAGGACGGTTTTGATCTGATCAATTACAAATGAGGATGGCAGCCCGTGAATTGATGTAACCGTTTTGGTGTTTTGAGCTGTCAGTGCCGTCAGGGCGCTGGTAGCATAGCTGCCCAGCAGCGTAATAGTCTTAATATCTGCCTGAATTCCGGCACCACCGCCGGAGTCACTGCCGGCAATTGACATTACTGCACCGCGCGGAAAAGGACGATGGCGGTTGAAAAGCAATCGTAGTTCCATGGCCGCAATATCCGGGCGCGGGCTGGAAAGGATCGCAGAGATAATCGCCAGGGAATCAGCGCCGGCATCAATGACGCGACAGGCGTTGCCGGTTGTAATTCCGCCAATGGCAACAACCGGGATTTTTATCTTGTCGCGGATTTCCGTAAGTCCGATAGTGCCTGAAATGCGGGTTACAGACTTGCTCTCGGTTGCGAACATTGCTCCGAAACCGATATAGTCCGCGCCTTCCTGTTCTGCCTGCAGCGCTTCTTTAAGGTCGTGAGTCGATCTTCCGATAATTTTGTTTGGCCCGAGTTTTTCTCTGGCAGCAGCAATACTGCCGTCATCCTGGCCCAGATGCACTCCGTCCGCATCCAGTTCAGCCGCCAACTGGACACAGTCATTGACAATAAATGCCACTCCAAATTGTCGGCAGAGCTGTTTCAGTTCGTTGCCTTCAGCGAGGCAGAGCTGTTGGTCTTTTTCTTTGGCGCGATACTGCAGAACTGAAACACCACCGCGCAACGCAGCATGAACCCGTTCGACCAGGTTTTTACTCTGATCGGTGATCAGGTAAATGCCGGTTATGGGCAGAGTGGACGATGTTCTGTTGACAACGAGACGAAATGGTCTGTTTGTATCGCTCATTAACACAACCTCAGATGAAAAAAAGCCGCACTGATCTGAAATCAGGCGGCTGTTTAAAGTGTCTTCAGTATAGCCGCTTTCCTACGCCGGGACAAACCGGATCAGGTTCAAAGG